>SHVF01000020.1 GCA_009691135.1 Candidatus Planktophila sp. | reverse complement strand
CCTTTTGACTCGCATAATTACATTAGCAATAATCTCGTCCTCTTTTAAATATCCCCAAGTTCGAGAGTCGGTTCCAGCTTCATTATCGCTACGCACGAAATAACTTTTCGAGCGTTGCGGGTTAAGAACTATCTCAGTGACGCGCTTTATATAGAAGATCCCGGGCTGTTTTTCACGTTCGATAACCACCACATCACCGAGGCGAATAAACAAGTACTTCTTGCCAAATAAGCCGTAGTGAACAAGTAGCCAATCCAGCGGGTTATATGTGGGCTGCATCGAAGTGCCTTCAACGATGACCCGCCCGAAGATGCCAAAGCTGCTCATGGACGGTAGTCTCACACATACAGGTTTTGAAATAAAGAAGAAAACAAGTCGCTCTTAAGGAGAGAAAATGAAGAACTTATTCACACCAAAGATAACTGTTCACGCTCACTGTGATCTGCCATGCGGTGTTTACGATCCAGCACAAGCCAAGATCGAAGCGCAATCTGTTAAGGCATGCATGGAAAAGTATGCAGCTAACCCAGATGCAGATTTTCGCTCACGTTCTGTTGCAATCAAAGAAGAGCGCTCACACCAAGTTAAAGAGCACCTATGGGTTCTCTGGACTGATTACTTTAAGGCGCCACACTTTGAGAAGTATCCAAATCTTCACTCACTCTTTAATGAGGCTACAAAGTTGGCGGGAGCTGCAGGAACAAAGGGAACTCAAGATGTGGCAGTTGCTGACAATCTGATCGCAAAGATCGATGAGATTGCAGAAATCTTCTGGGCCACCAAAAAAGCTTAAAGAGAGCAGCTTAATTACTGATCAGCGTTATTTAGTAAAGATTGAGCGGCGGTGCGCGCGAGGAAAGATACTCGCTCGACCGCCGTTCTTTCTATGACAGCATAAGCGATATGTCGTTCACCTTCGTAAACATCGCATTCAAATATCATCGTGCGATCTACCACTTCGGTACAACGAGCATTGGCTCGAATTTCAGTACCAATACCTACAGAGTCAATTAGCGAAATATCAAATTTATCAACGACAGTGGTTTCGCCATTTTCTAGAAGTTCAACCAGTGCTGCAACGCAAGCACTCTCCATGACGCTCATTAAGTGGCCTGGTGCAAGGATTGGTAAATCCGAAATTCCCATTGCCAGGCAAGTATCGCCAGGACGAACGGTCATCACAGAGAACCCGACTGCTCCGATTACATCTTCAGCCGGTTGCATTATTGGCTTTATTCTTCTTCATCAACAAAATGTTGAACGTGGGTCTGCTCAATTTGAATTTCGCGGCGTTCCACGTTTCCAAACTCATCTATCTCAATAGATATTTCAGTCATGCTGAACTGGGTCACTACTTCGGTAACGCCAGTCCCGCCAGTTGCTTGGCGCAATAACTCTTCGTGAATGCTGCGGTGCAACTCTTCAGGGGCTTTCTCATCACATGAGCGACGCAGCACATCTTGTACCAACATATGCATCGCTTGTTCATGATCGACTTCTGCCTGGCATGCTGAGCAAGTATTTAGGTGAGAGGCGATTGCTTGCGGATTCTGTGATTCTTCAGCCACCCCTTCGATGATAAATACAACGGAGGAGAGAACTTCAATACACGGGATCTCTTCGATGTGGCTCATGACTTCTCCCCCTTTCCGTCTTTCTTTTTTGACTCGGTTGAATAACCAAGTTCCTTTGCATAATCAGCTAGCTTCTCGCGCAGCAACTTACGGCCGCGATGCAATCGCGACATGACTGTTCCAGCTGGAACATCAACGATGTTGGCAATTTCCTTATATGAAAATCCTTCTACATCGGCTAAATAAACTGCGATACGAAATTCTTCTGGGATCTCTTGCAGTGCGCGTTTGATATCGCTATCTGGCAAGTTTTCTAATGCTTCGGCTTCTGCAGATTTCCCGAGATCACTGGTGTGTGATTGCGCTTTCGCTAACTGCCAATCTTCAAGTTCGCCGGATGCTAATTGCGGGCGTCGTTGATCTTTGCGATATGAATTAATAAAAGTAGTAGTTAGAACGCGATACATCCATGCGCGTAGATTTGTACCCTCTTCAAATTGGTGGAACGAGTTAAAGGCCTTTAAATAAGTATCCTGAACTAAGTCGCGCGCATCATCTGGATTCTTTGTGTAACGAAGCGCCGCTGCATATAACTTGTCCATATACACAATGGCATCGCGCTCGAACCGAGCATTGCGATCGGTAGCGCTTTCTAGGACTAAATCTTTCGATGCCATCTCTTACACACTATCCCAAAGGAGTTGGAAATGCCCAACAAGTTATGGTCAAAAGAGCGTTTGTGCTTCACCCAATTCAAAAGGATCAATGAGTTCGGGGCCATTATTAGCGACCAGGTTCACCCGCGGTGCTACTGGGCGCATAACCAATCCGCGCGCGGGATCAGGAATATCCATCAGTGCAATTAAGGATTCGATTTCGCAGTTCTGTGGATCAAGCCAAGTATCCCAACGATCGCTCGGCATAAATACCGGCATGCGGCTATGAATTGTTGCAAGTTCACCAACCGCTTCGCGGGTAATGATTGCAGTGCTTTGAATTTCACTACCATTCTCATTTTTCCAAGTACTCCAAATACCTGCAATAGAAAGCGATATATTTTCTTGCGCGGCAAAAATATAGAAAGGTTGTTTTGGTGGATATTTTCCAAGCGAAGTGGCCCACTCGTAATATCCAGTCGCAGGGATTAAGCATCGCGTTGTGTGAAATGCTTGGCGAAAAGTTGGTTTCTCGTGAATAGATTCACTACGTGCGTTAATGGCATGCGATTGCGAATTACGTGCCTCAATAAAATTTTTCTGCCAAGGTGCGATTAAGCCCCAAGATGCACTATCTAGAATTCGACCGTGCTGATTGTCGCGAATAATGTAAATCTCATTGGTCGGTGCGATATTCCAATTCAGTGGCAGAGATTTATCAACTAGTGATGCATCGAGATCGAATCGCTCGATGATCTCGTCCATTCCTTGCGCTTGGGCATAACGACCGCACATGGGTAGAGAGTAGACTGCCGCTCATGCTCTGGCCTGCTCCACTACGTGGGAGAAATGCAGTCAGCGTGCGAGTAGTTATTCCGGGTTCAAAATCCGTGACCAACCGCGCGCTAATTCTTGCTGCTCAAGCCAACTCACCTTCGATTTTGAAACGTCCGCTTATTTCGCGCGATACCGAATTAATGGTCGCTGGCCTTAAGGCAATGGGAGTTGGCGTAACAGATGAGAAAGTTGGCGATGACCCAGCTTGGAAAATTACACCTTCAAAATTGCAGGGCCCTGCCAAAGTAGATGTTGGAAATGCTGGAACGGTCATGCGCTTTCTTCCCCCACTTTCTGCGCTGGCGCAAGGAGATATTTCATTCGATGGCGATCCCCGATCTTATGAACGACCACTTGGTCCAGTCATTGCAGCTCTTGAAGAACTAGGAATTGAAATTGAACACGATGGCCGCTATTGCCTGCCGCTTGTTGTAAAGGGAAAAGGAATAATTACAGGAGGTGCACTAACAATTGATGCCAGCGCATCAAGTCAATTCTTATCCGCACTTCTGCTGATCGCGCCAAGTACCAGCAACGGAATTACCGCAACACATAAAGGTGGGGCGCTTCCATCTATGCCACATATTGATATGACCGTGCAGATGTTGCGTGACTTTGGTGCAATAGTTTCTGTTGATAAAGCAGCGCAGAATTGGAGCGTTGAATCCGGGGCGCTGCACGGTGTTGATTTGGTTATCGAACCAGATCTTTCAAATGCTGCACCTTTCTTATCAATTGCCATGGTCTGCGGTGGATCAATCACAATTGCGGATTGGCCAAAGCAAACAACTCAACCAGGTGACCAACTACGTGAGATTTTGACACAAATGGGTGCGCAGGTTTCATTTAACGAAAAGGGCTTAACGCTTACCGGCGGAGAGTCTATTCATGGAATTGATATCGATCTACATGAGGTGGGCGAACTAACGCCCGCAATTGCAGCGTTGGCAGCCCTTGCTGATTCACCTTCACATTTGCGCGGTATCGGCCATCTTCGCCTGCACGAGACTGATCGCTTAGCGGCGCTAACCCGCGAAATTAACTCACTTGGCGGAAGCGTCACTGAAGATGAAACTTCACTTCGCATAACCCCGGCAGGTGCTTTTGGAAAAGGTTTACACGGTGGAACTTTTCATACTTATGACGATCATCGCCTGGCAACAGCAGGTGCGGTTATTGGCCTTTTGATTGCCGATGTAGAAATTGAAAATGTGGCGACAACTCGTAAGACTTTGCCTGATTTTCCTGGGCTTTGGCAGAGTTTGATCTCATGACACCGCGCGAATTCGACGAATCTGATGCTCGTATTCGCCCAAGTCGTCGTACGCGCCCGCGCAGTAAAGACCGCCCTGCGCATGCCGATGCGATTAGCGCACTAGTAACAACTGTCGATCGCGGACGCACAACATGTATTACAGATGAAGGTGTGATCGTCACCGCTATGAAAGCCCGCGAGATGGGGCCAAAATCTGTAGTTGTCGGTGACTTAGTAAATTTAGTTGGAGATGTAAGCGGAACAACAGGTTCACTTGCGCGAATCGTTTCGATTGAGCCACGGCGTAACAGCCTTAGTCGAACAGTTGATGATGCTGCCAAGATGGAGCGAACAATTGTGGCCAATATAGATCAGTTAGTAATTGTGGTTGCTGCTGCAAATCCAGAACCGCGCCGCGGTTTAATCGACCGTTTCTTAGTCTGCGCCTTTCATGAAAATATAAAGCCAATCATCTTGGTGACTAAGACCGATGTCTCACCTGTTCCAGATTTTATGCACGAATATGAAACTCTTGGCGTCCAGATTGCCACTGCTGCAATAAAATCTGATTCCCGAGAAGTGGATTTAAATAAATTATTTGCACTCCTTAACGGCAAGACATCGGTACTAGTTGGACATTCTGGTGTGGGTAAATCAACTCTCATTAACGCACTTGTCCCTCACGCAGATCGCGTAACCGGTGATGTCAATGATGTGACTGGCCGCGGGCGCCACACTTCATCAAGTGCGATTGCGTTGCCATTGGCCTCTGATTTATCACCAAAAGAAGGTTGGATAATCGATACCCCCGGAATTCGCGCATTCGGTCTTGCACATTTAGATTCCAATCGAATTGTTGCCGCTTTTGGCGATCTTTATGAAGTTGTCCAAAATTGCATGTCAAATTGCTCACACCATGAAGTGGGCTGCCAATTAAACGAATGGGCTGCGCCAAATGGCGTTGCAAATATCGAAAGATATGCACGCGTTACCAGTCTGCGCACCTTGCTCGAACTCAAAGATTCAAACCCGCCCACGCTAGACTGACAACATGTCTTCTACGCGGGGCAATGACCTAGCGCTTGCCATGCGCCTAGCCGATGCTGCAGATTCAATCACGATGGCGCGATACCAATCTATAGATTTGGTAGTAACAACTAAGCCAGATGATTCACCTGTGACAGATGCCGACAAGGCATCTGAGGAAGCGATTCGTGCGCTACTTAAGAGCCACCGACCAGATGATGGAATTGTTGGTGAAGAATTTGGTGACGATGCAGGTGACGCCCAACGTTATTGGGTAATTGATCCAATTGATGGCACTAAGAATTTCTTACGCGGTGTCCCAACTTGGGCAACATTAATTGGCTTAATCGAAAAACAGAGCGATGGTTGCGAAGTCGTAGTTGTCGGAGTAGTTAGCGCACCCGCACTCTTTCGCCGCTGGTATGCCAGCGAAGGAAATGGCGCATTCATTTCTTTAAATGGGGGTACCCCAAAGCGAATTTCAGTTTCACAAGTAAGTGAAATTAAAGATGCTTCTATTTCTTACTCTGACTTTATTGGTTGGGATCAACGTTTGGCACCGTTTAAAGAGCTACTAGATTCGGCATGGCGCACCCGCGGCATTGGTGATTTCTGGTCACATATGTTGGTTGCCGAAGGCGCAGTCGATGTGGCAGTAGAACCCAAGTTGGCGATTTGGGATATGGCCGCGCTAGATATCGTTGTACGTGAAGCTGGTGGAAGATTTACCAATACAGCGGGTGCCGACGGCAGCCTCGGCGGCAGTGGACTTTCTACAAACTCTGCGATTCACCAAAAGATTGTAGATAAATTAAATGGCCGTTGAACCACGCACATTTTCCGTCTCTGGCATGACTTGTTCTTCGTGTGTTAATTCAATTGAAAAATCACTGAAAGAGATCGAAGGAGTAAGTGCCAGCGTTAACTTTGCAACCGAGACAGTTCATATTTTGGCACCGGCTGAAGTAAAAAGTAGCGAAATTATCAAAAGGATTAAGGGCGCTGGATACTCAGCGACTTTAGTCGAAGATGGTACAAACCCAGCGCTACAGAATCGAAAATCTGGTCGTGCTCTATTCTTCGCCGCACTCTTTGCGCTGCCAACAATTGTAATATCCATGGTGCATCAGTGGCACGAAAGAGTAGATGAAGAGATTCTTCGTACTTTAGATTCTTTAAATATTCTGCCACCTCTTTATTCCCCAACTGCGTGGCTGGCAATCGGATTGACCGCACCACTTATATTGATTGTTGCACTGCCAATTCATCGCGCTGCACTTCGCAATATCTTCCACCCAACAATGGATTCGCTGATTTCTCTTGGATCACTGAGTGCATTTGGTTGGTCTATTTACTCAAATACAACTGGTGATGGAGATGTATATACCGAGATCGCTGCGGGTGTATTGCTATTTGTAATTTTGGGACGCTATCTGGAATCTCGGGCGAAGCATCGCGCAAGCAGCGCACTTTCCACATTGCTGGCCCTTGGCGCCAAAGAAGTCACTGTTTTAAGAAATGGTTTAGAGGTAATAATTCCAATATCTGAGTTAGCAATTGGCGATGACTTCGTAGTTAAGGCAGGCGCCAGAATTGCAACTGATGGGTTGGTGATCTCCGGTGTTTCATCCGTTAATAACTCGATGATCACGGGTGAATCAACCCCGGTCGAAGTCTTGCCTGGTTCGCGAGTAATCGGTGCATCTTTAAATAACAATGGGCGAATTATCGTGCGTGCTACCCGTGTCGGAAGTGATACAGAATTTGCTCGAATCACTGCGATGGTGGTTCAGGCGCAAGGTGTAAAAGCCCCAATTCAACGCGTAGCCGATCGAATCTCATCCATATTTGTTCCGGTTGTTACAGCATTAGCTATCGCCACATTTTTTGCTTGGTATTACTTAGGCAATGATGGCGCTGGGCATTCTGTGGCGCAGTCAATTCAAATAGCAATCACGGTTTTAGTTATTGCTTGTCCTTGTGCACTCGGCTTGGCAACGCCAGTTGCACTCTTAGTGGCATCAGGTCGTGGCGCATCACGCGGAATTGTCCTTCGCCAGCCTCGAGTTCTAGAACTGGCACGTAAAGTCGACGTTGTTGTTCTTGATAAAACTGGCACCTTAACGACTGGTGTCATGAAAGTTATTGAGGCGACTATTCCAACGAGTGCGCATAAAGTTTTAGGACCAGATTTTGCTAGTTTCTTAAATGAAAAAACTATTCTTGCAACGGCACTTTCTTTAGAACTTGCTAACGACCACCCAGTTGGCCAAGCAATCTCATCTCACGCACTATCCAAAGGTGCAGTTCGCTCTGAAATCACTGACTTTGCGCAAACACCGGGAGCCGGCGTAGCAGGTCGGGTATCACTTGGTGCCATTTCACCTGTTGTTTTAATTGGCTCGCCTAAAGCAATTGCACACAGTGCAACTGCATTTGATTCAGCTATCGAGGATGCCATCGCTGGCGGTGAAGAGAACGGATATTCAGTTGCAGTGCTGGCATGGGATGGTGTTGCTATTGCTGTATTTGCAATCGGTGATCAAGTCAAGGCAGATGCTGCGTCAACCATTTCTGCACTTATCGACAAGGGAATTACACCTTGGCTTGTCACCGGAGATAACGAGGAAAGTGCTGCGGCAATTGCTCGCACCGTCGGAATCAAAGGCGAACACGTAATTGCGCGCGCGCTTCCAGAAGAAAAGCTAGCGCGAGTAAACGCTTTAAAAGCTGCTGGCCATACTGTTTTAATGATCGGTGACGGTATTAACGACGCCGCAGCACTTGCCGCAGCCGATCTCAGTATGGCGATGGGAACAGGCACCGATACAGCGATTTCCAGTGCGGATATAACTTTGATGCGGCCAGAATTGATGAGCGCCGTTGAGGCCTTAACCCTTTCCAAGCGAACACTAACGACCATCAAATCTAATCTTGGTTGGGCATTTGCCTACAATGTAATTGGTTTACCAATTGCTGCTGCTGGTTTATTGACACCAATGTATGCGGCAGCCGCTATGGCAGTTAGTTCACTATTTGTTGTTACAAACTCACTCAGAATCAAGTGAGGATAAGTTAAATACTAGTAGCGGGGGCAGGATTTGAACCTACGACCTCTGGGTTATGAGCCCAGCGAGCTACCGAGCTGCTCCACCCCGCGTCGGAAGTGCCAGTCTAAAGGGTCGTGAAGTAATAGCCAAATCGCTTTACTTACGTCCTTCAGCACCAATTGCAGCAGCAAGTGCTGCCTTCAAGCGATCTTGTGCACGGCCATACGCTGCAAAGTCTCCCTTTGCAAGTGCGGCATTTCCATCTGCAAGAGCTTGCTTAGCGTTTTGTAAAGCTGACTTTAGATCTGCAGATGCGTTATTAGTTGTATTTGTAACGGGTGCACCAGATGATGATGTTCCAGAGTTGCCACCAAATACTTGGTCCAGTGCACCCTTAAGTGAACTGTCATAACCGATTACATCTCCGAATGAGACAAGTACTTTCTGCAGCAATGGATAAGCCGCAGAGTTAGCAGTTGCCTTTACATACACCGGCTGCACATAAAGTAATCCGCCACCGACTGGAAGTGTCAGCAAGTTTCCAAGCACAACATCTGATCCGCCTTGACGCAACAAGGACAGCGAGTTTGCAACTTCTGGTTTGGCTTCAAAGTTAGATGCAACCTGTGAAGGTCCGGCAACGTTGGTGCTACGTGGAAGTTGTAGGACGGTAATCTTTCCGTAATTTGGCCCGTAGTTGGAATCAACTACTGCAAATGCGGAAAGGTTCTCGCGTCCTCCACGTGGAACAAATGGAGTTGTGAGTACAAATGTTGGTTTATTAGATCCCGGCATTTCAACTGTCATGTAATACGGAGGTTGTGCTCCGGCATTGGCACCGAATGTTGAAGGATCACGTGGCACGCGCCAGAAATCTTGTCCACCATAGAAGGCAGCCGCTGTTTTCACGTGATACGAGCTAAGCACGTCGCGTTGCACGCGGAAGAGATCTTCTGGGTAGCGAATGTGCTCAAGTAGTTGATCAGACATCTTGCTCTTTGGTGTCACCGTATTTGGGAATGCCTTCATCCAAGTCTTTAGAACTGGATCTTTATCATCCCATTGGTAGAGAACAACAGTGCCGTCGTAAGCGTCAATTGTGGCTTTTATAGAGTTTCGGATGTAGTTGATATTTCGGTTGCTCTGGGCAGTAACCGATGTTGAGTTAGCGGTTAACGCATCAGTGGTTGCAGTGCCAAGTGAAGTTGTCTGCGCATATGGATAGCCTGCACTGGTTGTGTAGCCATCAATAATCCATTGGACTTTGCCATCAACGATCGCTGGATATGGATCTCCATCAAGAGTTAGCCATGGTGCAACCTTGGCGACGCGTTCGCGAGGCGAACGATTGTAGAGAATCTTTGATTCAGCGTTTATCAAACTTGAAAGCACGATGCGTTGTTCTTGGTATTGAATCGCAAAGAGCAACTTATTTAGCAAGCCACCCATTGGCACTCCACCTTTGCCGGTGTAGGTGTAATTCTTCTGGCCGTTTGCAGATGCGTCATCTGGATAATCGAATTCGACTGGAGTATCAGTCTTCGGTCCGCCGATGATTGAGTAATCAGGGACGTTCTCACCAAAGTAAATACGTGGTTCAAATTTACCTAAGCCAGTAGTTGGAGGAAGGTCGCCAACCAAGAAACTTGGTTTACCGTCAGCATCGACAGTGTTTCCAAATGCCGAAACAAAACCAAAACCATGTGTGTAAACCAAGTGATCGTTAATCCAGTTTCGGCTTGGGTTTCCCTCAATATTTAATTCGCGAACCGCAACAACAGCATCGCGTTGTACGCCATTTACTGTGTAGCGATCAACATCTAGAGATTCTGGGAAAGTGTAATAAGGCTTGATCTGTTGCAATTGGCGGAAAGTTGCTGATAAAACATTCGGATCCATCAATCGAATATTTGCAATTGTTGCTGCATCAGATGCAAGTTGTCCTGAGTTGGTTGAAAGAGTTGCTTGATAGTCATTCATCTCAACTTCGGAAAGCCCAAAGGCATCGCGCGTTGAGTCAATATTGCGCTGAATATAAGGGGCTTCTTTAGTTGATTCAGATGGCTTTACTTGAAATTGCTGCACAGCGCCTGGATAAACACCAGCAATTAATACAGATGAGCCAACCATCAAGGCGGTTCCGGCTGCCGGCAGCAACCAAGATTTGCGGACAATGTTGGCAAAGAAGAGAAGTGAACAGATCACAGCAATCGCGGCAAGAATTGATTTAGCAGGCAGGGTTGCATTTACATCCGTGTAAGTAAGTCCTGTGATTAGCCTGTTCTCTTTAAGAGCAAGTGCGAATCGATCAAACCAGTAGGCAAGCGCTTTGATTAGAACAATTAAACCTAAGAGCACTGAGAGTTGAACGCGCGCTGCAACAGTTGTGCGGTCCCCACGAAGTTGTGGGCGTAGGCCACCATAGAGATAGTGAATAGCGGCGCTGGCCAGCGTTGCCAAGATCAGCGTTGAGATCGCCCAGCCAATTAAAGTTTGATAAAAAGGCAAGCGGAAAGCAAAGAAGGAGATATCCAAATTGAATTGCGGATCTTTGACTCCAAACTCTGTCGAGTTCTTAAAGAGCAACCAAGAACTCCAGAGTTGCACACCGCTGGAACCGCCAAAGTAGAAGAGCACCACGACAACACCGGCAAAGACGAGTTTGCGAATTGGGTCAATTGTTGCGCGATAACGCTCGAGGTTGTCGGCTTCCATCGCCATTGAAACGTTAAATGGGCGAGAGCGAAAGGCAAGGAAAATATTTAGCGAAATAATCGATGAGGTGATTAATCCAAAGGCGATAAATAGCGCGACCTTTGTTGTAAGAACTGTTGACCAAACATCTGTGAAGCCAACGGATTTAAACCAGAGCCAATCCACATAAATTCCGCTGAGTGCGACTAGCACTCCGGCGATAACTGCCAAAATTATGAAGGTAAGGGCTAGCGGACTTGGCTTTTTTATCATGCTCCTAAGTTAGCGCAATCGCGCGGGCGTTTCGAATTGAGCGCTGAAATGGCTTCTGCGAGGGTGGAAACTGCAACTATTTCAATTCCGTCAGGGATATTTGCAAGGCTAGGTGCGAGGTCTCTACAGTTTCTCTCAGGAACGATAATTATTCTGGCTCCAGCTTTTTTGGCAGCCAATATCTTTTCGGCGATTCCACCAATACTTCCAACGCCGCCTTTCTCATCGATCGTTCCGGTCGTTGCAACGATTCTCCCCCGCAAAATATCTTCAGGGGTCAAGAGTTCGACTATGCCAAGTGCGAAAGCCAACCCGCCACTGGGCCCACCAGTCTTGGAAAGTGAAATATCGATATCACTCGGTGCAAATTTATCGGCACCTAGCTGCGGATAATTCTTCTCTAAATAATCTAGCGCAGCAATTTTGGCGCTTATCTGTGAATCGACCATCTCGGTCTTGGCAATTTTCTCTTCTGCTTTAGCGCTACGCCCATCTTTGTAAAAGAGTGAACGAGGCATAACCGAATAATCGCTACGCATCCATGAATAAATTAATTCGAAACCAGTTACATAGGCAGAGGGATTAGTAATACGAATTGAGAGCAAGTAAATCTTTCCATCACCTTGGTAGAAAGTTGGAGTAACTGAAGGCTTCTTAGATGGAGTTATTACATTGGATAAAACATCTTGGGCGCTTCCGGGTGTTATAACAACAAAAGGCAGAGGTGCAATTAAGGCAAGTCCAAAGAAGAGTCCGAGTACAAATCTGGCCAGTCGAGGAAGTCGGATCTGGATCATTGCTTCAAGCCATGGTCTTTAAAGTTAGCGCTCCAGAGGTGGTTGCACGGGCTCGATTTCATCTGGATCTTCGCTAGCAATAGTTATTTCAGCGTCCCTGAAAGAATCTTGAAAACGTTGGAATTGGCCGACCGAACGTGTGGTCTCTGATTCGAACTTAGATTTAAATTGCGTTACCCAGAGAACATAACCCAGCGCGCCAATCAGGCCCGCCAATGGGATAACCCACCAAATAAGTGCCATAAATGAATTGGACATGTTCGGTAGCCTATCTCTTGCGGGAAGAAATCTCGCATTGGCGTTGTTAGAACCAATAAGTCAAATTTAACTTTAGTAGCGGGGGCGGGTTATGGCCGGTTTTGGATTCATCCCAAACGAGCCTGACGACTCTGAAAATTCTGGAGAGAGCGGTCGTCCTGATTTCGAAGCGATGATGCGCCAAATGCAAGAGCAGATGAAAGAGCAATTTGAACAACTAGGAATAAACCCAGCTGGTTTTCTAAATCCATTCACAACGCTTTTCTCACAAGCAGGTCAAGGTGCATCTGCCAAAGAAGGTGCGCTCTCAATTGCAATCGCCCGCGATACCGCGAAGAAATTTGTATCGGCCCAAGGTTTAAAACCACTTGGCACAAAAGATTTAGAGGTGGTAAAAAATGCATTTGAAATTTCTGAAGTTTGGCTTAACGAAGCAACATCTTTCCCGGCCGCGCCAACCACCCCGACTGCGGCCAGCCGCTTGGACTGGGTAAACGAGACGTTGGTTGGTTGGCATAAGACCATGGAGCCACTGGCTGCTGGATTATCGGCTGCGATTTCCAACTTGCTAGATCAAGCAATGACCGCACAGGCGGGCGAGAGCGCTGAAGGAGAGCCTCCCATCGAGATGATCACCATGATGTTGCGCTCATTTATTGGCACCATGATCGCTACCCAACTTGGCCAATCGATCGGCACCTTATCTAAAACGGTTACCGGTGCACATGATGTTGGCCTTCCCTTACTTGATCCAGCGCGCGCCATTATTATCCCTGAAAATATTGAGCTTTGGGCCGCTGAGTTAGAGATTGCAAAGTCAGAAGTATTTATCTATCACGCACTTCGCGAAGGCGCGCTCGCTCGGCTCTTTGCAAACAATCCATGGTTGGTTTCTTATATTCAAAGCGCAGTTGTCGAATATGGCAAGGGAATAAATATTGATATTGATGCCATTCAACGAGCAGCTCAAGACGCCTTTGAAAAAGCCCAAGAACATATGGGCGATGGGGCAGCCCAAGATGATGCCATGGGCTTTGCCCTAGATAGCGGAATATTTACGCCCGAAGAATCACCTGCACAAAAAGTTGCGCTCCTTAAACTCGAAACTGTTTTAGCGTTAATAGATGGATGGACTGATGAAGTAACCGCACTTGCCGTCGGAGATCGTCTGCCGGCAATTGAACAATTGCGCGAAACTTTGCGAAGACGTCGAGCATCGGCAGCACCTGCACAACAACTTTTTTCTTCAATGCTTGGCTTACAAGTTTCGCCAAAGTTAACTCGCGAGGCGAGCGCTTTCTGGAAGAAGATCCGTGAAGTCAAGTCAATTTCAGAACGTGATCAGATCTGGAGCGGTTTGCTTCCAACGGCAGATGATTTATTAGACCCTGAAAAATTTGTTGCCAGCACTTCGATTCCAGATGACTTGTCCGGACTTTCTCAATAAAAAGCGAAGTCCCCGGCCGCTAATTTGATTTATCTGCCTTCCCCTTGCAGATAGATCAAACAGTTATCCGAGGACTTCGTAAGCGCAACTTATGTCCAAAGTTGCCTAGAATCAAATAAAAAGAGATTTGACACGCCTATAATTTAGGTTGTAGTACAAAATTATTTTTGCCTAAATCTCTCAACACGTACTTTAGATTTTGCAGATTTCAATCTAATTTGCGATTCGAGGAGTACTTTTTGACTATGTCATTTGAAAACGATGAAAGCGAAGATGACTTAACCCTGCCAGGAATTTCAGAGGGTGAGATAATTGTGATTCGTTCGACGCGGCGCAAGCGAAACATCTCGGCATATCGCCAAGGCGGCCGAATAATTGTTTCGATCCCTGCGCGCATGAGCAAGGCCGATGAGCACGCCATCGTGCCCGAGATGATCGCCAAGATTCGTAGCCAAGAGAGTTCACGCATACCCAGCGAAGAGCGCCTGATGGAGCGCACAGGCGAACTAATGGCATCAATAGCCCCAGAGATCACCGCTCGTCCTGCCTCAATTAATTGGCGCCCAATGCGCGAGCGCTGGGGATCTTGCACCAGCGTTGATCGCACGATCCGCATCTCAGATCGCCTGAAGTTGGCCCCAGATTACGCTTTAGATTACGTCCTCTTCCATGAGGCTATCCATCTACAGCATTTTGACCATGGCGAAGCTTTCACCGAGGTTTTGGCCCGATTTGAGGGCGCCGAGCTAGCTAGCGCCTACTTGGATGGGTATGAGGCGGCCGAACGCGCCTTGGCTGAGCCTGTGGAGTTAAAAAAATTACGCACAAACAAGGGCTAGTTCATCGTATTTGAGCGTGAGCAGGGGTATCGTCATGCTTGCACGTGTGGGCGCTCAGAGCTCAGGCGGCGATTGGAGGCAATTATGACAGCAGAGACATACAAGGGTGATGCTTACTGTGTTAAGTGCAAAGCGAAGCGTGACTTTGAAGGCACTGTGAAGATCTCCGAGTCTGGTCGTCGCATGGCGCAGGGCATCTGCCCAGTCTGTGGCACCAAGGTCAACAGAATTCTTGGCAAAGCTCAGTAATCAAGTTCACCATTAAAAAGATTCACCCCGTTGTTCATCACACGTTGATGCGCACGGGGTGAATTTATTTTTAGCCTGATAGTTAATCTTTTGCGACGCCGATAACGGCTACGCACATGCTATTTAGCGTCAACTGGCCAATGTGCCAATCCTTGGCAGATGACACAAGAAAGAATTCAAGGGCTTAAATTTAAATCTGGAATCAATCTATATGCCGGTGAGCAGGCGGGCCAGTTTCTCTTTGGAACAATGCGCAGCCGCCTAGCTATCAACTCACCCCTTGCCCCCGAAATTTATTCTGCGCTCAAGCGCGGTCTCACCCGCAGTGAGTTGGCAGCGGTCTTGGGCATAAACGCTGCCGACTTGGATGAACTATTGGCGCAACTGCACTCTTATGAATTTCTAGAAACACAATCGAGCGCCATCCAAATTTCGCAAAGATTTATCTCCAATATCGCCGAACGCGCCGCCAAAGGAAGTGATCGCAGTAAAGACGCCTCCTTTGCGCAACTGAAAAATCGGATTGCACCCGAATTAACTCTGACGAGGTGGTTGCCTGGAGTTTGTGATTCTGGAGTTGCAACGGTGAGCGCTCGCCAAAGTGCACATCTAGAAATTTCTGGAAATTCTCGCGCCGCCCAACATTTATTTTCAGCACTTGTTGCCAGCGGCCTTACGCATACGCAATTTGCGGCATCTTTTCGTCGCGGCCGCGAACTAGTCTGCGATGCTGATATCTCTGGAGGATTTATCTCTGCTATCGATTATGGGCAGGTATTTGCATCGCTCTGCAATGAAAAAGCTAAATCAGTTACGCTCTTTCCACAAAGTTCTGAAGAAAGCGCCGAAGAATTACCAGTGGGATTTGCCGAGAAAGTAATTAAGATCCACTTTGGAGAAATAGATTCGGCGCTCCTTGCCCTTTGGATGTCTGCTGGACAAGAACATTTAATTGTCAGTGAAATTAGTGGTGGATATTTAACAATAACTCCAATAATTCAGCCTGGAATATCACCCTGCAGCCGTTGTTGCGAACTAACAATTGCAGACCAAAGTAGAGCAACGCTTCTGGAAAAAGCATCAATTAAAGATGAGCTGCCAATAGTTGGAGCCAATTACTTAGCCTCGCTATTGGCTGCGCAATTACTGCAACTAATTGATACCGGCTTATGCACGCTATCCACTGGGGCTATTTCAATCGATTTGCTGGACCTTTGTAACACAAAACACATCGCCATCACGCGCCATCCTATGTGTGGGTGCAGCTGGTAATAAATTTTCAATTAGCGCTATCAACAATTTCTCTGAACAATAGGCGCATGGCTAATAAAGAGTCGAAGGAGACTCAGATCCCGAGTTCTACCGCCGCCCGTTCGGCGAAAATGGTTTCTATTCCAGTCGGACTCGCAGGTCGTGGCATCCTCGGACTTGGCAAACAATTAGTTGGTCAATCTTCTTCGGTAGTTGTTACAGATATTCAAGAGAAGACGGCAGAGCAACTCTTTAAAGTACTTGGCGAACTAAAGGGTGGCGCGATGAAATTCGGGCAGGCACTTTCGGTATTTGAAGCAGCACTTCCTGAAAATATAGCCAAGCCTTATCGCGAGACGCTTACAAAGTTGCAAGAGTCAGCACCACCTTTGCCAACTCGGGTAGTGCATAAAGTTTTAGCAAAAGAACTTGGTGAAGATTGGCGCGATAACTTCACCTCATTTGATGACAAGGCAACGGCTTCGGCTTCGATCGGCCAAGTTCATAAAGGTGTTTGGAAAGATGGGCGCGCAGTTGCAGTGAAGATTCAATATCCAGGAGCTGCTGAAGCTCTTATCTCTGACTTAAATCAGATTCAACGTTTTGCCAAAATTTTCCAATTAGTTTTGCCCGGTCTAGAAATGAAACCGTTGCTAGAAGAACTGCGCGCGCGTATCATCGAAGAAGTTGATTACAAATATGAAGCCGAAGCGCAAGAAGCTTGCTGGCGGGCATATGAAAATGATCCAGATGTTGCGATTCCAAAAGTTGTAATGGCTGCAGATAAAGTTCTGGTCTCAGAATGGCTAGAAGGAATGCCGCTTTCTAAAATCATTGCAAATGGAACACAAGAAGAACGTAACAACGCCGGTATGCGTTTGGCCAGGTTCCATTTCACATGTCCAGAACGTGCTGGTTTATTGCATGCCGATCCTCACCCTGGAAACTTCCGCTTACTCGCAGATGGTCGCATTGGAGTATTAGATTTCGGCGCCTGCAACCGTCTGCCAAATGGTTTTCCAGAACCATTTAAGAATCTTTTAAAGCACGCCCTCGATGATGACGCGCAGGCTTTATATGATGGCTTTAAGAAAGATGGATTTATCTTGGAAGATGTCGATGTTGATCCCAATTTGGTCCTAGATTTCTTGGTTCCACTAGTTGAACCGCTTCGCACCGAAACCTTTAAATATTCACGCGAATGGCTGCGCGATCAAAGCGCCCGCGTTGGTGATCCACGAAATCCAACTGCCAAGATCGGTTTCCAACTTAACTTGCCAGCAGAATATGTATTGATTCACCGAGTCACTTTGGGAACAACTGGCATCTTCTGCCAGTTAGAAGCCGAAGGCAAGTTCCGCGATGAAGCACTTTCCTGGTTCCCCGAAATCGCACCTGCCAACGC
>SHVF01000019.1 GCA_009691135.1 Candidatus Planktophila sp. | reverse complement strand
TTCTGAGTAAGCGCAAACTGTGCGCCCGAAACTGAACAAACGGCCAGACCAATAGTGTCTAGCGTTAACACGAATCTGCCCACTGGCTTATTTCTCTTAACACCCAATGTGATTACAACGGCCAGCAAAACCCCCACGAATAACCAACCGTGTAATACCCACGGCGGACGTTGTCCCAGTAATAGATTTCTTAAAGTTCCGCCCGCTAGCGACGCTGTGGCCGCGATGAAGGCAATACCACCATAATCCAAACCTTTATCCGAGGCGATACGCGCACCGACAAGTGCGAATGCAAATGTGCCGGCTAAATCAAGAATATTTACCAGCAGGTCTAAATCCATGGCTTGAGTATAAAGGCGCTGAAAGATATTACTTAAAGTGAATCGAAAGCTTCTTCCAGAACACCAAGGGCATCTTTAAGCAGTTCATCAGAGATCACGATCGGAGGCAAGAAGCGGATCACGTTTGCGTATGTGCCAGCAGTCAAGATGAGAACGCCTTTGCTCTGGCAGTATTTAATAATTGTCGCCATAGCGGCTGGATTTGGTGTGGTTGTTCCGGCTAGGACCAGTTCAATCGCCTGCATTGCACCGCGTCCGCGTACTTCACCAATAATCGGATACTTAGCAGCGAGGGCAGTCAGATGATCATTTAGAATCTTTCCAATGTGTTGAGCACGTTCTACTAATTTATCTTCTTCAATTGTTTCGATTGCACCAAGGGCTGCAGCACATGCAATTGGATTTCCACCGTATGTACCACCGAGACCACCAACATGTGATGAATCCATAATTTCGGCGCGAGCTGTAACAGCGGCAAGCGGCAATCCACCAGCGATTCCTTTTGCAGTAACGATCATGTCAGGGACAACATTTTCATCCTCGCAGGCAAACATGTCGCCGGTGCGGGCAAAACCAGTTTGAACTTCATCGGCAATAAATACGATTCCGTTTTCTGTCGCAAACTTAGATAGCCCTGGCAAGAAACCCTTAGGCGGGACGATAAATCCACCTTCGCCTTGAACTGGTTCAATGATTATTGCAGCAACGTTATGTGCGCCAACTTCTTTCGTAATCTTTGAGGTGACCGTATCAAGAAAATCCTGCGCCATAGTTGCTTTATTTCCTTCATAGTGGAAGGAGTAAGGCATCGGCATGCGATAGATCTCGGCAGCAAAAGGTCCAAAGCCTTCCTTGTATGGAACGTTCTTTGCGGTAAGTGCCATCGTTAAATTGGTACGGCCGTGATAGGCATGTTCGAAAACAATGATGGCGGGGCGCTTTGTGGCATGACGTGCGATCTTGATGGCATTTTCAACTGCTTCAGCGCCAGAATTTTGCAAGATTGATTTCTTTTTATGTGTGCCGGGTGTAATTCGGTTTAGGACTTCGCAAACTTCTACGTATCCCATGTATGGCGCTGTCGTGAAGTTTGTATGAGTAAAGGCCTGCGCTGCTTCAATAACGCGAGCAACAACGCGAGGGGCTGCGTTACCCACATTTACAACACCGATACCTGCACCAAGATCAATAATTCGGTTGCCATCCACATCTTGCAAAATCGCACCTTCGCCACGTTCGATAAATGTGGGAATCGCCATGCCTAGCCCTGCAGAGACCGCTTCTTTGCGGCGCGCAATTAATTCAAGTGATTTTGGCCCTGGAATTTCAGTGGCCAAATGACGAGATTGCGGCAAGGGATCCTTTGATTTCATGGCTAAAGGATAGAGCCTTTTTTTAAATTCTGAGCCGCGGCAAGTTAGGCTCAGCAAGTGAAGATCAATTCTGAACTCCGCAAAAGTGCTCCACTGCTTGATGCCTACTTATCTTACTTTGAGACAGATCACACTCCATTCACGATTCCGGGTCATAAGCAGCGTGCATCACAAATTGATCCTGCGCTCGGCGCTGTAGTTGATTCAGATATTCCTTTATATGGTGGTTTAGATGAAATCAAATTAACAAATCAAGTATTAACAAAAGCTGAATCAATTGCTAAAGATTTCTGGGGTGCAGATTTCGCCCGATTTTCAACCGGCGGTTCAACACATGCAAACCAAGCGGTAATCCTTGCGCTCGGTAAACCTGGCGATAAAGTTGCTCTGAGCCGTACTGCTCATCGTTCTGTACTTAGCGCACTGGTTTTAGCGGGGCTCGAACCAATTTGGTTATCACCGGAAATCGATGCTGCAACTGGTGTTCCTATCGGAATTACGCTTTCGGAATTTGAACGAGTCCTTGATCAAAAACCAAGAGCGCTGCTTTTAACTGAACCTGGTTATTTAGGAACTATCTCTGACATTGCCCCACTGATCAAAAGTGCGCACGCAAATTCGATTCCGGTAATTGTCGATGCTGCATGGGGTGGGCATTTTGGTTTTCATGATGCGTATCCAAAGCATGTCATGCAACTTGGTGCTGATGCTTTAATCACCAGTGTTCACAAAGCGCTGCCTGGTTACAGCGCATCTGCGCTCTTGTTGGCCCGCACCACATTGCTCAGCGCCAATCGGCTCTCGCAGAGTTTTGAAACCACCCATACAACCTCACCTGCAGGCGCGCCGTTGGCATCAATAGATGCGATACGTGCACTATTGCAGACTCGCGGGCAAGAGTTATTAGGTACCCTGCTAAATAGCGTCAACGAATTTAAATTGGCCGTACAAGCCAATTTTGATCAACCAATTTTCTTAAACGCTAGTGATTTCCCAAGCGGGCGCTTTGATCCAGTCAAGGTTGTCTTGCGCGCCAATCAATTAGGGGCATCTGGAGTCGATATCGAGCGTGCGTTGATCGAACGAGGCATACGAGTTGAAATGGCCGATCGTGACACCATCGTGTTCCTAGCAACTCTTGCTGACACTGTTTCTGATTTCCAAAAATTAGCAATGACCCTTGTTCCAATTCTCAAATCAATGCAAGGTGCACCACGTTTAAGTGCAACCGCTCTTAGTTGGTCTGTGGTGCCGCAGGTAATGATTTCAATGCGCCAGGCCTATTTTGCCGATACTGAATTAATAAGTGCCAGCGATGCCATAGGTCAAGTCTCTGCAGATCTAATCGCGCCATATCCCCCAGGCGTTGCCGTTATCGCTCCCGGTGAACTCTTAACCGAACAGATTGTTAGCGGGCTAATTACTTCACAGAAAGCTGGCGTAAGAATTGCCTATGCAACAGATCCCACTCTGACTCACTTTAGAGTCGTTACTCCTCGTTAGCAAAATTCTTTAGTGCCTCGCCAGAGAGTCTGTAAACAGTCCATTCGTCCATTGCCACGGCCCCCAATGATCTATAGAAATCTATTGATGGCTCATTCCAATCTAGAACCCACCATTGGAAGCGTTCATAACCGCGTTCTATGCAAAGTTGCGCCAAATTCTTCATAAATCCTTTGCCAATTCCGTGGCCACGATATTCAGGTTGCACAAATAGATCTTCTAGATAAATTCCAGGTTTGCCAAGCCAAGTTGAATAATTCAGGAACCAAAGCGCTATGCCAACGATCTGGCCATCTACCTCAGCTACATGGCAGAAAGCAACTGGCGTATCGTTAAAAAGTGATTGCTCAATTTGCGCAACAGTTACAACCATTTGTTCCGGCGCTTTTTCATAAACTGCTAGTTCGTAAATTAAGCGGTAAATATCTTCAATGTCACTTGGAATGGCCAAACGAATCTGCATTGACTGAGTTTAGGGCAAAAGAAAAACGGCCAGGTCTGCCTGGCCGTTTCCCTTAGTTGAAAGGTTAAGAATTAACCGATCTTTGCGATCTGTGCATCTGCCTTCTTCTTGAACTCACCGTCGATGACGCTGAATCCAAGTGCTGCGCCTTTGTCCTTAGCGCATGCTGGCGATAGGACATAGTTTGCAAGCGCCTTCACAGCTGTTGCTCGTGTCTTATCTGGGTATGCAGTATCTGCAAGTAGGTAAGAGACGATACCAAGTGTGTAAGCGCCTGCTTCCTTAGTTGCATAATCGAATGTCAAGATACCGTTTGCATCAACTGCTGCTTGAGCAAGGAATGCTGAAGTACTGATAGAAGTTGGCTCTACAGCGCTTCCGGATGGGTTGATTACGTTTGCAATTTTTAACTTATTTGCGACAGCGTAGTTAACTTCTGCGAATGTAATTGAGTAAGGAGTCTTACCAGCAAGTTGTGAAACACCTGTTGAAGAAGATGCTCCAACAATGCGGCCCAAGTTAGCAGGTGAGTTGATATCTCCAGGGAATGAGCTTGTGAATACAGAGGCCTTAGCCTTTGTCCAAACTGCTGCTGCAGACTTGTTTAGGTAGTTAGTGAAGTTTTCAGTTGTTCCTGAAGAATCTGAACGGTAGATAACCTTGATTGGCTTATCTGGAAGTGTGTAGCGAGTTGTTGTCGCGATTTTCTTAGTAACGATTGGCTGACCACTTGAATCTTTAACAAGTTCACCGTTCTTTGTCTTGTAAACAATCTTGTCGTATGCGCGATTGTTATCTTTCACAATTGCTGCATCGTTCCAACGTGTAATTGTTCCGGCAAAGATTCCCGCAATTGTTGTTGCTGAAAGTGAAAGTGTGTTACGTGAAGGCAAGTTGTGCAAAATTCCGATTGGAGCTGCTACGACTGGAACGTGAATAAGGCTTGCACGCTTAGTTGTCGCTGTATGTGCTGCATCCGAGAACCAGAAGTCTCCGACTGACCTATCCGAGTTGCTGCGTCCTGTACCTGAGCCTGACGATGCGTATGTGAACGAATGACCTGAAGCCGTTGCAAATGGAGCCTTGCAAGCTTCGATCAGTAGTGCTGGGAATGATGCGCCAGAACCACTTAGATCTACTGCGTGGGCTGGCGTCGAGGCGACAAGCCCAAAAACAAGTGCAACTGCTGCAGATTTTGCAAGCATTGAAACTTTCATTAATTTTCCCCTTATGAGATATATAGGTGACGTGCTAGGAGAAAACTAGGTACCTACGGTTAACTAAATGCGCCTCGCTGGCAAACGTTGGTTAACTATTAAGTGAACAGCAGGTAACGCTTACCCGAATCGGCCGGTGACGTAATTCTCAGTGCGTTGATCTTTAGGCTGAGAGAAAATCTCGCTGGTGCGAGCAACTTCGATCATTTCACCTGGGCCGCCATCAGATAAGAAGAAGGCGGTGTAATCAGATACGCGGGCAGCCTGCTGCATATTGTGAGTGACGATAACAATGGTCATTGAATCTGAAAGCTCACGAATTGTTTCTTCAATGCGCAAAGTTGATCCTGGATCAAGGGACGAACATGGTTCATCCATTAAGAGGACTTGTGGACTCACTGCAAGAGCGCGCGCGATACAAAGACGTTGCTGCTGTCCTCCAGAGAGAGATCCACCATGAGCATCTAGACGATCTTTTACTTCATTCCAAAGCCCTGCACGAACTAAACATGATTCAAGAAGCTCATCCTTATTCGCAACTTTGAGCTGGGCAAGTTTTAAACCAGAAAGAACATTTTCACCAATTGTCATCGATGGGAATGGATTTGGCTTTTGAAAAACCATACCGATTTGCAGGCGAATCTTCGTTACATCAACACCTGGGGCATAAACTTCTTTTCCATCGAGTAATACTTCACCGGCCATTGCCGCACCTGGAATGAATTCGTGCATGCGGTTAAGTGTGCGGATAAATGTTGATTTACCGCAGCCGGATGGTCCAATTAGGGCAGTTACAGAACCTGCGGCAAAGTCCAGATTTATATTTGCGAGTACGTGGTTCTTGCCGAACCATGCGTGAATCCCGCGCGCCTCAAGACCGGTCCCAGTTGCCTGAGTTGGTTGAGTGCGTGCCTGCTTTGCATTTGCGACACTTGCCAAAGAGCCGGGCTGCGCAGATGTGGACATTTCTTTCTCGCTTTCAGGAGTCTGGATCATTTGGAAACCTTTCGGTTAGATAGTGCGCGTGCCGCTAAGAAGAGGATTAGTACAACAATCATTAAAACTAAAAGACCCGCCCAGGCACGAGTTATTGCTTCTGGAGACCCGGCACTAAATGCTTTCCAAATGTAATACGGAAGCGAACCAACTGAGCCACTAAATGGATTGGGATTAACTTTATCGCCGCCGCCGGTTAGCAATAAAATAGGGGCAGTTTCACCTGCAATGCGAGCAACACCCAAAATAATTGCAGTCATTAATCCACTGCGCGCCGCTGGCAGAACAATCATCGCAACGGTTCTCCATTGAGTTCCACCAAGTGCCGTTCCTGCTTCACGCAAGTCGTTAGGAATTAGCAATAAAACTTCTTCAGAAGTTCTGGCAATTGTTGGAATCATTAAAATAGTAAGAGCGAGAGAACCCATAAATGCAGAGTAGTTTTTTGTAATCGGATACAAAACCGCCGAGAGGATAAATAGACCCGCAACAATTGAGGGCACTCCAGACATCGCTTGAACCAAGAAACGAATTGGTCCAGCAAATTTGCCTTTAACTTCCGTCAAGTAAAGAGCGGTCAAAATGCCAATCGGAATACTCATTATCAGCGCAAGAGTTACCAACGTTAAAGTACCGGTGATGGCGTGCAATATTCCACCAGTTGCGATCGGATCAGTTGAAGTCGCCATGGACATATCATTGGTAAGAATTCCGAAGTGCAGACCAGGCAATCCTTTCTGTAAGACTGTAAATAAGATGCTGGCCATTGGAAGCACGGTAAGTACGGCGCCCAATGAGACCAAAGTGCTGATGAAAACATCTTTTGCAGCTGGAGCGCCACGGCTAATAAAGGCAAATGTTGCAGTGAGAACGCCATAGGCAACGAAGAAAATAAAAGCGTAGGCTAATTTTCCCTTTATTTCAGTTGCAGCTACAAGTCCAAAGGCGAATAAAATGGATGCAATAAAGAAGGCGAAACCGCGGATTCGATCAACAGGGCGTTTAGCCCAAGGCTTTTGCGGAGTTGCTACGGCGCTCATCTGCCTGACTTTCCAGTTCGCTTAACAATGAAGTTTGCAGCTGCGTTTACAGAAAGTGTTAAGAAGAACAGAACCAGTCCCGCGGCCATTAACGCTTTAATTTCATAAGCGCTGGCCTCTCCAAACTTAAGAATAATTAGTGAAGCAACGTTTCCACCGGCACCAAGAAGTACATGCCAGTTGATCTGGAAGACAATGTTTAATACTGTGTAAACAGCCACCGTTTCACCCATGGCACGACCAAGACCAAGCATCGCACCACCAACAACTCCGCTGCGACCATGTGGAATTACGACTGCTTTAATCATGGCCCAGCGAGTCGCACCGAGTGCGAAGGCAGCTTGAATGCGATCAAGAGGTGCCTGCGCAAATATTTCACGCGAAACTGAAGTGATGATCGGAATAATCATGATCGCAAGTACCACTCCAGCGACGAACGGTGAGCGTGTAAAGAAATATGGCTTTACTTCAAATAGCGGGATCCAACCTAAGTACTTATTTATTAACTTTCCCCAGTATTCAACGCTAGGCATCAGAACCAGGAAACCCCAGATGCCAAAGAGGATGGAAGGGAATGCAGCCATCATGTCGATTACTGCAACAAGTATTTTCTTGAGCCAACCTGGTGCGTAGAAGTTTAGGTAAAGGGCTGAAAACACTGAGATTGGAACAGCAATTACGACCGCAACAAGTGAACAAAGGATTGTCCCGACTAGCATTGCTGAAAGGCCAAAGTTACTTTCAACTACGTTGGCAGATTCATCAAGGGTGATTGACCATTCTGCATTTGTTATAAAACCTAAACCTTCTTCTCGCAAAACCTCATAACCGCGATATGCCAAGAAGAGCGCAATAAGACCTAAAATTATAAGTGAAGATAGGCCTCCACCTGTAACAACTCTTCGGAAAACTTTATCTGAGCGACGTGGTTCGGTAGATATTTCCCGAGGGCTAGGAATCAAAGTAGCAATTGACACTTTATGCAAACTTTCCTGTAACTAAAAAGATTACACGACGAGAAACCGAAACGGCATGGTCTGCATAGCGCTCGTAATAACGGCCAAGGAGAGTCAAGTCAATTGCAGTTTCAACCCCGTGCGACCATGAAGGTTCGATCAGCACCGAGATTAATTTTCGGTGCAGCTCATCCATCTCATCATCATCTTTTTCAACCTGTGCGGCAAGTGCCACATCGCGAGTTGAAATAACAACGCCGGTTTTGGTGGCAATCTTTTCTGCAGTTTCACCGATCGCTTCAACCAGGGCAACAAGTTCTGCTGGTACGGCGCTTTCTGGATGGCGAAGTCGGACAATCTTTGCAACGTGGTGGGCAAGGTCGCCCATGCGCTCGAGGTCAGCAGACATGCGAAGTGCGGTTACTAGTGCACGAAGATCTGATGCCACCGGTTGCTGTCTTGCGATGATGTCAATAATTCGCGCATCCAAATCGTGTTGGACGGTATCAATTTTTTCATCAGAGGTAATTACTTCTTCGGCTAACTTTAAGTCTTTTGTCATTACAGACTTAGTTGCTCTGGCCATCGAATCAGAAACCATCACACTTAAATCAAAGAGAGTCTGAGAAACGCTATCGAGTTCATCTTGGAATACGGATCTTATTAGAGGCATGACCTCACGCTAGGCGCACCTGTTGAATGGAGTCAATCCATTGAGTGAACGGACGGTGAACTGGTACGACATGGGGCTAGGCTTTACACATGTGGCGCCGCGAGAAGAGTATAAATACGCAAGAAAGGCGTGACCTACCTATGCTCTTGCTCAATACGCTCAACCAGTTAGATGGCGCGAGCCTGATAATCGCCCCTGGAGAGATCGCGATTTTTGCCAATTCGGAGGCCGAAAAACTCGGCATTTTGCGTGATGGACGTATCCAAAGCGAAGAACTGCTGGCATCAATTCGCGTAGTTCGCCGAACAAATATTAAACAAACCGGGACGATTGAAATTGCTCGTGGACCGATCGGTGAAGGCAAACGTGAAATCACCGTAAACGTGATTCCACTTTCTGAAGGTGATCTTGTTTTAGTTATGTTGCGAGATGAAAGCGAAGCGCAGAGAGTGCACGAAGTGCGCCGAGATTTTGTTGCAAATATTTCACACGAGCTAAAGACTCCGATTGGTGCACTCTCGTTGCTAAGCGAAGCGGTCATGGAAGCCAAAGATGATTCAGAGGCGGTCACTAAGTTTGCTTCTCGAATGCAGATAGAAGCAAAACGATTAACTGATCTAGTGCAAGAAATTATTCAATTATCTCGGGTGCAAGATTCGGATCCTTTGCATGAAGCAGAAATTTTGCTTGCTTCAGATTTAATTAAGGAAGCGCTTGATCAATGCCGTACCACCGCTGATTCACGAAAGATAAATCTGGATTTTCAGGAATCAGTAGACGGTTACTTTCAGGGTGATCATGATCAATTAACTATGGCGATCCATAACCTGATCGAAAACGCTATTAACTACTCACCTGAAGGAACAAAGGTTTCAGTCAGTACATCTTTGGAAAATGGCATCCTATCGATAGCTGTTTCTGATCAAGGAATCGGTATTCCGGAAGCCGAAGTCGAAAGAATATTTGAGCGCTTCTATCGCGTTGACCCAGCACGTTCGCGTGAAACAGGCGGAACCGGACTTGGTCTTTCTATCGTAAAACATATTGTCACTAAACATGGTGGAGAAATATCGGTCTGGAGCTCTGAAAACGTGGGTAGCACTTTCACTATTCGCCTTCCAATCCAAGAATCAATTGAGGATCACAAATGACCAAAGTACTTATAGTCGAAGACGAAATTTCCTTCTCAGACGCACTCGCTTACCTGCTCAAGAAGGAGAGCTATGAGGTTCAAGTAGCAGTAAATGGAAAAGATGCCATTGATTCATTTAATTCGTTCTCACCAGATTTGATTCTCTTAGATTTAATGATTCCTGAGGTCTCTGGCACCGAAGTTTGTCGCGTTATTCGTAGCACTTCTCAAGTTCCAATCATTATGTTGACTGCTAAAGATTCTGAGATCGACAAGGTGGTGGGATTAGAACTGGGCGCCGATGACTATGTCACAAAGCCATATTCAGCGCGAGAGCTTCTAGCACGTATGAAAGCAGTCTTGCGTCGCAACTCAGGTGATCAATCTAATTATGATGAAAATCAAGAACTCACCGCTGGACCGATTCGGATGGATTTAGATAAGCACCATGTAACGGTTAATTCAATTGCCGTGACTTTTCCGCTCAAGGAGTTCGAACTTTTGGAATACTTAATGCGCAACAGTGGACGCGTGTTAACTCGTGGCCAATTGATTGACCGCATTTGGGGAAATGATTACTTCGGAGATACCAAGACTCTTGATGTTCATATCAAGCGCCTTCGTGCAAAAGTGGAAGCGGACCCAGCAAACCCAACAATCATTCACACGATTCGTGGACTTGGCTATAAGTTAGAGATTTGACGCCCTATCAAGTTATCTGTCATAGCGTTACCAAATTTATTTTGGGGGTCAATCTCTTTTACTAACCGTACAAATTCGCTCATCTTTGGCATAACTGAGCGAATGTATTCTGGGCTTGCTGAATAAACTTTGCCCATGTGTGGGCGATAGTTAAATGGCGCTAAAACCGCTTCTACGACCTTTACAAACTCATACACGGCATCGACTTTCTTCCAGGTGAAGTGAATACCAATGCAATCGCGCTGATAATGCGGACTCATCCAAAGGTCATCTGCGGCAATCGCACGAATTTCGGTAACCCATAAAATCTCGTTAATCTGCGGTGCAATTTTTTCAAGGGCAGCAATCGCAGCCGGTGCATCTTTGCGGTCAACAAAGAACTCACTTTGGATCTCATCACCAGCACTTGGCGTAAATTCCATTTTAAAATGCGGCAGTCGCAAATGCCATGGACCGCTAACTGCCATTTGTTCGGTGCATGGTTCTGGATTAAGTCCCGGCAAAGGATGGCGATTAGAAGTTGCAGGATATGCTTCAAACAAAGCTGAAGGTGCCACGGAACCGCTACGAAACTTTGCCCAAACTTCTCCCCCACCGGCTGCGGCCCAAGTGGTGAAATAACTAACGCTGTATGCAAGTGACATGATTTCATCAAGATTTGCAGCATAAGTCTCGCGCGACATTGCGCGATAAACTGTTTGCGAAATTGAATACGTTGGCTCAACTGCTAATTCAATACGCGTTGCTATTCCTGTTAAACCAAGTCCAACTACGTGACCTTCAAAATCTTCATCGCCTTTACTTACTTTCTTAAGAGAACCATCTGGAAGTATGAGTTCAAGACTGCGAACTGCTGTGGCTAGATTTCCATTTCCAACTCCAGAGCCGTGAGTAGCGGTTGCAAGCGCGCCTGCCACAGAAATGTGCGGAAGTGAAGCCATGTTATGAAGTGCCCAGCCTCGCTCTTCCAGTGCAACGGCTAGTTCTCCGTATTTAACACCTGCTGAAACTGTGGCTGTCTGTTTTTCTTTATTGGTTACCAAATCGTGCGGCAAATTTTCGAAGGTAACAGAAATGGCATCGGTATCTGCCATGGCATTAAAGCAATGGGCGCTGCCTCTAGCGCGGACCTTTGCATTTGTTGCAACAATTTCCGCTAATTCTGCAGTTGTAACTGGAGCAAATGTTTGCGAATCCGCAAAAGTTACCGTGCCAGACCAGTTCTTCATTAGGAGATCATTCCAGTAGAGAGGGCGATTAGGAGAAGCAAACCCAACCCAATTCGATAGGCAATAAATGGTGCAAAGCTCTTAGTTGTTACATATTTTAAGATCCAGGCAATTACGGCATATCCGATTACGAATGCGATAACGGTAGCCACAAAGGTTTCAGGTAGTGAGAAGAGTTGAGTTGAAGATGAATCTCCGATCGCACCTTTTAGTTCGTACAAGCCGCTGCCGAATACTGCTGGTAGTGCCAAAAGGAATGAATAACGAAGCGCGGCTTCACGGCTGTAACCAAGAAAGCGTCCCATCGCAATAGTTGCGCCAGAACGCGATACACCTGGCACAAGGGCAAGTGATTGCGCCAAGCCATAAAGAATTCCGTGGGCTGGAGTTAACTCATGCAGCTGCCGTTCAACTTTCCCATATTTATCAGCAATTCCAAGAACAACGCCAAAGACAATTAACACGATGGCAATCAACCAAAGTGAGCGGAAATTATCACGAATTAAATCTTGTCCAAGATAGCCCAAGACGACGATCGGCAAGGATCCAATAATAATTAGCCAGCCCATGCGAGCATCGCGCACTTCATCACCTTGTAGCTTGCGACGTGAAATTTGATTGATCCAAGCCGATGCAATTCGCAAAATATCTTTTCTGAAATAGATTAAAACAGCAAGCTCAGTTCCAATCTGAGTGATCGCTGTGAAGGTTGCACCTGGATCTGCCTTAGTTCCAAATAACTCTCCAGCGATACGAATATGAGCGCTTGATGAGATTGGAAGGAATTCTGTTAAACCTTGCAAGGCGCCTAGGAAGATCGCTTCAAGCATGACTTCCTCTCTCCCCGCATCGATCTTGCAATAGTGAAAAGAATAGCGAATACCCCTTGATAGCGAGGGGAGTTAAGAGTAGTTTGCGCGAAAAGGCTGGCAACGATGCAAGCCGGATAAGGAAATCAATAATGGCCGTTTATGCGCAACCAGGACAACCTGGAGCAGTTGCGGAATTTAAGTCCCGTTATGACCACTGGATCGGTGGCAAATATGTTGCACCTGTATCCGGAAAATACTTTGAAAATATCACACCGGTTACCGGAAAAGTTTTCTGCGAAGTTGCAAGAGGAGATGCAGCTGATATCGATGCGGCGCTAGATGCCGCACATGCTGCTGCCAAAACTTGGAATAAGACTTCACCTACTGAGCGAGCATTAATTCTCAATAAAATTGCTGATCGCATGGAAGCCAATCTAGAAAAGATTGCAGTTGCTGAAACTTGGGAAAACGGAAAGCCGGTTCGCGAAACTTTGGCTGCTGATATTCCTTTAGCAATTGATCACTTCCGTTATTTTGCGGGCGCAATTCGTGCGCAAGAAGGTTCAATAGGCGAGCTCGATCACGACACCGTTGCTTATCATTTCCATGAGCCACTCGGAGTGGTCGGTCAGATCATTCCTTGGAACTTCCCAATTTTGATGGCAGTCTGGAAACTGGCACCAGCACTTGCTGCCGGCAACTGTGTTGTTCTTAAGCCAGCAGAACAAACACCGGTTTCAATTCTCTTTTTAATGGAATTGATAGCAGATCTATTGCCTGCTGGTGTTGTAAACATCGTCAATGGATTTGGTGTTGAGGCTGGAAAACCACTTGCTTCATCTCGTCGAGTTGCAAAGATCGCGTTTACTGGTGAAACAACCACTGGCCGCCTAATCATGCAGTACGCATCAGAGAACATCATTCCAGTAACCCTAGAACTAGGCGGAAAATCACCAAATATTTTCTTCCGTGACATCGCCGATGAGAAAGATGCGTTCTATGACAAGTGCATCGAAGGATTTAACATGTTCGCCTTAAACCAAGGTGAAGTTTGTACCTGTCCTTCACGAGCGTTAATTGATGCACCTATTTACGACCAATTCCTTAAAGATGTAATCGTTCGCACCAAAGCGATCATCCAAGGCAACCCACTTGATACCGCCACAATGCTCGGTGCACAAGTTTCAAATGATCAGATGGAAAAAATTCTGAGCTACTTTGAAATTGGTAAGCAAGAAGGTGCAAAGATTCTGACTGGTGGAAAGCGTGTTGACTTAGGCGGAGATCTTTCTGGCGGTTATTACATTGAAGCAACAATCTTTGAAGGTACAAACAATATGCGTATCTTCCAAGAAGAAATTTTTGGTCCGGTTGTATCTGTCGCAAAGTTCGATGGCTTTGAGCAAGCAATGGAAATCGCCAATGACACTCTCTACGGTCTTGGATCAGGAGTTTGGACTCGCAAGATCAACACCGCTTATCGCGCCGGTCGCGAGATAAAAGCCGGTCGCGTCTGGACCAACTGTTATCACGCTTATCCTGCTCACGCAGCGTTCGGTGGTTACAAATCTTCAGGTATCGGACGTGAAAATCACAAGATGATGCTTGACCATTATCAACAGACTAAGAACCTCTTGGTTAGCTATTCCGAAAGCAAGTTGGGCTTCTTCTAAGCCGAACTCAAATTTAAGGTGGCGGGAGCCAAAGGCTAGCTCCCGCCACTTTCTAAGGAGTATTCTAAAAATATGGAACGCATCTATGGCGCACTGCCACCACGTATTGAATCAACCGAAGGTACGAATAATTTACTTAGGAAGTTAACCGGCATTCACGGTCCACTTATGTTCCATCAAAGTGGCGGTTGTTGCGATGGTTCTGCTCCAATGTGTTACTTGGCAGGAGAATTTAGAGTTGGCGCTGCGGATGTGTTGCTGGGGCAACTCTTTGTTGATCAAATAGAGGTACCGATAAAGGTCTGGATTTCACTGGAACAATTTGAATACTGGAGCCATACACATATAACTATTGATGTGGTTCCTGGCCGCGGCGGAGGATTTTCACTAGAGACACCCGAAGGTCTGCGCTTTTTAATCCGCTCTCGACTATTTTCAGATCAAGAGACTGCTGCCCTGGATGGACAGCCTTTGATGCTTGGATCTGGTGAGCGAAAATTAGTTCAGCATGAGCGCGCTTGAAGTTTTATAAGAACTTAAAAAGTTAGCAAACCCCAGCAAGGCACCAGAACTTCAGCGCTTTTTTAAAACGTGATCCTCACTTGCTTTGCTCTTTCCTAAAGCAATATGCAAGCCAGATGCCCAGAACCGCGCTTAGATACTCAATAGAAAAATTGCCGGAATGCGAAGGCAAGAAGTGGTTGCTCGAGAGTAAGTAGGGAACAGACCAATAGACTCATTTCATTATGAGCTTGGGTCTTATTCTTCTCTTGGTGCTAATTGGCTTTTTGGTTGGTTTATCAAAGACCGCAATCGGTGGAATCGGTATGGTAAATGCTGCGCTACTAGCAACAATCATGCCGGCTAAGGAATCAACTGGAGTCTTACTAGTTCTTTTAATTGTTGGAGACCTCTTCGCAATTGGCATTTATAAGAAACATGTCGAATGGAAAATGCTGCAGAAATTGATTTGGCCGGTAATTGCTGGAGTGGTTGTTGGCGCCTATTTCTTGTCGCATTCTTCAGATGAATCCCTTAAGAATACAATCGGTTGGATAGTTCTTCTATTGGTTGCTTTCTATCCAATAAGCCAGCGTCTGCAAAAGCGAGAATTGGATATAAGTCTGCGCTACCCAAAACCACTTCGCATCATATTTGGGTCAATGGCGGGCTTTATGAGCATGGTGGCTAATTCAGGTGGGCCACCTATGAGTATCTACTTACTCATGCGTCGTAATTCTGTTCAGAATTTTCTAGGAAATACTGCATGGTTTTTCTTTGTGATCAATGTCTTCAAGTTGCCATTCACTCTAGGACTTGGACTTCTTGACTTCCAATCGTTTCACTACATTTTCCCAGCGCTACCCGCGGTAGCAATCGGAGCAATTTTGGGTAGAAAATTGGTAAATAAAATTGATCTGGAACTATTTCAGAAGATCACCCTTGTAACGGCAGCTATCACAGGTCTAAATTTAATTATCTCCTAAGCGCCCACAAATGATTTTAAGTGTGCGACATTAGGGAAAGTTTACTAAAACCTCACATGCAATTAGGGTTACCCTTACAAGGAAAACTCTAAACGGAGGAAAAATGTCGCAGTCGCCTTTCTTATTTATGAAGGAAAATTCACCGACTGTTCTGTGGAATGACTCGGCAGATCCAAAAGAGTTAAAAGATGCCCTTACTTGGGGAATTGTCGGCGCAACATGTAACCCGGTCATCGCACTTAGCGCGATCAAGGCCGACAAAGATCACTGGGTAGGTCGAATCAAGGAATATGCCAAGGTCAATCCAGCAGCAACCGATGATGCAATTGGTTGGGCGATGGTGAAAGAGCTTTCTCTTAACGCAGCAAAGATTCTGGAACCAGAATTTAAAAAATACAATGGTCGAAATGGACGCCTATCAATCCAGACAGATCCGCGATATTTCAGAGATGCTAAGGCGCTGATTGAACAAGCAATTGAATTCTCTAAACTTGCTAAAAATATAATCGTGAAGATTCCAGCAACTTCTGAAGCGATCAACGCCTTCGAGGAAGCAACATATGCCGGTGTAAGCCTTAACGCGACAGTGTCATTCTCGCTCGCACAAACAATTGCAGTTGCCGAAGGCATCGAACGTGGCTTAAAACGCCGTGAAGCAGAAGGATTAGATATCTCACAGATGGGTCCCGTCTGCACAATCATGGTTGGCCGCGTCGATGACTGGGTAAAAGTCTCTGCGGAAAAATCGGGCGCAATGATTGATCCAGGTGTTATGGAGTGGGCAGGCGTTGCAGTCTTTAAGCACGCACATCAGGTTTATAAAGAGCGCGGATATCGCACACGTTTACTATCTGCGGCATTTCGCAATCACATGCATTGGAGCCAAATACTTGGTGGAGACGCTGTTATCTCTCCACCATATGCTTGGCAAGTAGAGATCAACAAATCTGGACTTGTTCCAACTTTAAATAGCATCGAAGAGCCTGTTGACCCGACGATTCTAAAGACACTTCAGATGCTGCCAGAGTTTAGCAAGATGTATGACGTTGACGGTTTAAAGGTCGAAGAGTTCACCAACTTCGGTGCGACTCTTCGCACTCTTCGCGGCTTCTTGCAATCAGTTAACGATCTCGAAGCATTTGTTCGAGATGTAACTGTCCCTAATCCAGATAAGTAAATTATCTCTTTAGATCGAAGCGGTATGCGTGCATCACCTGTGTCCAGGCGTTAATGAAGTCCTAATTACTACCAATTCTATTATTGGGTTAATGGTCACATAAATGCTTTATTACTTATAGTACTTTCTTGTAAAAAGACATGCCCCATTAGCTGTAAATACCATTGTTTTCTGTGAAGTCAAGCTAAATCTTTATAACTCCCCGAGATTTGCTCCTAAAGAATTATGAACTTCTGGAAACCTTAAATATCCATGTGAATATTCATTTACGCTCAAGGTTGCGATTTTTCAAATAGAAAAGCGAGACTTAATCCGTTACATTTAGGTCAGAACTATTAGGGAGCGATGAAGTGGTAACTCTCGGTTAATTTCTATCTAAGGTGAGTAAATGAAAAGATTATTACTGGTAGTAATTGGGGCACTGTTACTTTCCGGGTGCACCACATCGTCTCAATCAAACTCTCAATACAGCGCGGATGACCTCACATTCGCTGAAATGATGATTCCCCATCACGAGCAAGCCATTGAGATCTCTGAAATTGCCTTTCTAAAGACTTCAAACCCTGATGTCCTGCAACTCGCTAAGCAAATAAAAGATGCACAATCGCCTGAAATTGAAATAATGAAGAGTTGGACTGGCGTTAAGCTCTCAACTCATGCTGGCCATATGATGGATGGAATGTTGAGCAATGACGAGTTATCAGCCCTTCGCGATGCACAAGGCAAAGAATTCAATCAGCTTTTTCTTCGGGCAATGATTAAGCACCATGAAGGGGCTATTAAGATGGCAAAAGCAATCCTGAACTCTACGAATAAAGATGTCGCCGATCTTGGTTCTTCCGTCATAAATGTGCAGGAATTGGAAATATCCAAAATGAAAGAGCTGCTGCTTAAGTACTAATCTAAGAAGAGCCGTCCTGTAAGCCGGATCAAGCAACCTTTTTGAAATTTTTCCCCGAATCAGTGGACGTATAGATATCTGAACCCACAGTTACCAGCATCAGCTGATCACTAGCGCTAAGAATCCCTGGAGTACCTTTAAATGCGCTCTGCTTTATCCACGTTTTGCCAGAATTTGTTGACTTGTAAAGCGAACTGCCACTTAACGCGTAAAGACC
>SHVF01000018.1 GCA_009691135.1 Candidatus Planktophila sp. | reverse complement strand
CACCTCGTTGCAGTGTTGCCCAAAGCCCATATTCGTGAAGGCGCGCGACATCGTGCTCCATCTCTTCACGACTGCCCGTAGAAACAACGGCCTTACCTTCGGTATGCACTTTCATCATTAGCTCTTGCGCTTTGGCTTTGGGATAACCAAAAAGTTCCATCAAAACATAAGTTACATATGTCATTAAATTAACTGGGTCATCCCAAACGATGGTGACCCATGGTGCATCGCTAGAGAAGATTTCGCGAATCTGCTCTTCAATACGAGTATCGGTCTTAACCATCATCGGATAATGATAGAGAATTCTGGCGCTGCCACTTGCCGCCAAATTGAGTCCGCCTGAACGATTACTTGGTAACGAGCGATAGAACGCGCTTCGCCGGCGTTCGGGAAAAGAAAGTTTCCTTTCTCATCCGTTGTTGCAGTAGCCACGTTCTTCCAAGAACCTGCGGTGTATTTCATCAGAGAAACGACTGCGCCCGCAGAACGTGGGCGAACCGTTCCAGAAATCAAGAACGCTGTCTTTGCTTTTTCGGTACCTGGTGCGCTCAAAGAAATGGTGCGATCAATTTGTACGCCGACTTCGTTACTTAAAGATTCAGCTCGCTCCCAAGTGCCATCAGTTGCAATTCGAATATTCATTGGCTTCGCCAGCAAAATAGCAGTAACAAAATTTCCGTCAGCTGTGGTATTAACTGAACCAAGATTGCGCCAAGTTGTATCGGTTGCGCTCTTGCCTTCAATGCGAATTGGAAGTGAAGCAACTGGTGATTTATCTTCAAGTAATACTTGCCCACTTAAAGTGACCGCTGATCCATATAGAGAATTCAATTTATCTGATGACAAAGTGCTAATCACTTTTGCAGGAGCAATATTTAGCGCTGTTTGGCGTATAGCCTCCATCGCAAGCGGTTCTTCCATACCGAGCGTCCAGGCAGTTACGCCGCCTAATTTATATTTGGCAACTAACTCACTTCTGATTTTGTAACTCTGCGCATTTTGATACCAAGCTGTACGTGTTGCCGTACAAATTGTGGAGCGACCATCTGCAGTGAGGCCCTCATAAGCCTTTGTATATGTAAATGTGGCTTCGCCATTTTTATCGTCATATACAGGCGTGACTTGATAACTTGCAGCAAGTGTTGCGGCATCGCGCATTACAAATGTCGCGGCCTTTGCGCCAACTTTTATTGCGTTAATAAATGGTGCCGGACATATGCCATCTACCTTGGTAACCCAATCGCGACCATAACCTGCCAAGCCAAGATAAACCTTTGATGCTGGCATTATTGAAATCGCATAAGCCACAGTCTTCTCGGTCCATTCGATTGGACCAATTGGGCCAACCTTTGCAACTGAATAGTCATAAGTCATTATTCGTAAACGATCTATGTACGCGGCAATTTGAGGCCAGGCATAGACGGTGTAGCCCTTCTGTTTTCCAGTTGGATCAAAGTTGTATGGAGTTGAAACTGAAAGCAATTTATTATTCATATGCAATAGCGCCGATAGTTCTTTAACAAATGTAACCCACAAAGGTGCGGTCTTAGCCCAAGTTGCATTTCCATCAACGAATGCAAATCCTTCAAAATCAAGATCAATACCATCGTAGTTATTTGCCATTACAAAATCTGAGATAGTTTCAGCGGTCTTGGTGCGATTGGCAGCGTTTGCCAATAAGTTTGAAAGAACTAATTTATCCATACCGTCGGTAATGGTTGGAATAATCTGAAATCCAGCAGCGCGCATAGCGGCAAGCGGAGTTGCAATCGGGACACTGGGATTTGCTGGTGCATATAAATCAGAGACAACTGCTGACTTGTTCTTACCGTCATATTTTAAGGTGTACCAAAATGGCATTACCTCTTTAATTAAATCTGCATTGTTAAGGGCTGCTGGCAATGAAGTCTTTATTGAGTAATATGGAATCCAACCTGTCAGGATTTTCCGTGGCTGGCCAGCACCCTGTGCCGATGGGATAACGAGGCAACTAAGAATTAGTGCAGCGGTTAAGAATTTACTTGTCAGGCGATTTACGCGAAAGACCGTCATAGATTTCTTTACAGACAGGACAGATTGGATATTTCTCGGGATCGCGCGACGGGATCCATTTCTTGCCGCATAAGGCACGAACTGCCTTTCCGGTGACGGCTGATTCGACGACTTTCTCTTTCTTTACATAATGAGCAAATCGATCATGGCCGCCATCATCTTCTTGCAAATCAGGACGGGTGAGCAGATCTGTATCTCCATCTAATTCAGGAGAGTCTCTGCGGAAAATACCCATGTCCGAAAGGATAGTGGTTGCAGGTAGAATTTGAAGATGAAGGACTTGCTACGCACAGCAGATTTATCGCGCGCTGATGTCGATTTACTGCTAGATACTGCCGCTGACTTTGCGAAGAATCCACTTCGTTCCAAAGATGCGTTGGCTCATAAAAGCGTTGCGATTTATATGACCAAGCCTTCTACGCGTACCAGACTTTCATCTGAAACTGCAGTTGCACATCTGGGCGGTACTCCAATTTTTATTCGCGGCGATGAATTGCAATTGGGCCGCGGAGAAACTATTGCAGACACAGCACGAATCATTAGCGGTTACTGCGATGCGTTAATCATTCGCACATTTGCACAATCTGATGTTGTCGAACTTGGTGCTCACGCGTCTATACCGGTAATTAACGCTCTAACTGATGATGATCATCCAACTCAACTATTGGCTGACTGGCTAACGATTCGTGAAACTTTTGGTAGGGATATCACCGGACGTAAATTTGTTTATCTCGGCGATGGCAACAACATGTCGCATGCTTGGTTAACTATGGGTGCGATCATGGGTGCACACGTTGTTGCCGCAACGCCTTCTGGTAAGTGGGCACCAAATGCCGAAGTAGTTGCTAATGCACAAGCTATTGCTAAGAAAACTGGTGCGACTGTTGAAGTAACCAACGATCCAGAAGCGGCTGCGAAAGGTGCGAGCGCGCTATATACAGATGTCTGGATGTCGATGGGAGACCCTGAGGCCGAGCGGTCTGAGAAGATTAAAGTGCTGGCACCCTTTGCGGTTACCGATTTATTAATGTCGTTAACTGCGAGTGATTCCATATTTATGCACTGTCTGCCGGCACATCGTGGTGAAGAAGTTGCAGCCTCGGTAATTGATGGAAATAAATCGGTTATCTGGCGTGAGGCATACCATCGCCGAACGACGATCCAGGCCCTGCTCTACCACCTCACCCGCGGTGAACTTAAGGGTAATTAATTTCCCCGTTATTCATTGATTTCGATTTCCCTCTTTTTTAACCAAGCAAGTAAGGTTTGCCCATGCGTGTAGCCGTCCCATTAGAAGTAAAAGCTGGCGAAAAGCGTGTTGCGCTTGTTCCCGACATAATCAATAAATTAACCCGCTTGGGCTATGAAGTTGTGATCGAATCCGGAGCCGGCGATCACTCGCAAGGCACAGATTCTGCTTACGCCGCCGCAGGCGCCACAGTTGTTAAGGGCGATGTCATTAGTTCTGCTGACATAGTGCTTTCAGTTCAACCACTAAATGCAGCGCAGATGGCTACTTTAAAAAGCGGCGCAATTACGATTTCATTCCTATCTACTGTGACAGGTGTTGATTCAATCGATGCCGCAATTAAGGCTGGGGTTACCGCTTTCTCACTTGAACTTGTGCCCCGCATCTCACGTGCGCAATCGATGGATGCGCTTACCTCACAGGCGCTTTGTGCCGGTTATCGCGCGGTATTAGTAGGTGCGGAAATGTCACCACGTTTCTTCCCGTTGTTAATGACCGCCGCTGGCACAGTTACTCCGGCACAAGTTTTGGTGCTCGGGGCCGGTGTTGCAGGGTTGCAAGCGATTGCAACTGCGCGACGTTTAGGCGCCGTTGTATCTGCCTACGATGTTCGTCCATCTTCAGCTGATGAAGTTAAATCAATGGGAGCGGCATTTATTGAATTAGAACTTGAATCACTTGAAGGCGCGGGTGGTTATGCGCGTGAGATGACTGAAGAACGTGCTGCTAAGCAACGTGAGCTCTTAACTCCATATATTGCAAAATCACACATTGTTATTACAACTGCTGCGGTTCCAGGACGCACCGCACCACGCTTGATGACACAAGCCATGATCGATTCCATGGAACCTGGCACAGTAATTGTTGATCTCGCTGCCGAAACAGGTGGAAACGTTGAAGGCTCAAAACCTGGTGAAGTTGTTGTTACCAGTGGCGGAGTTCGCATCTGGGGTGGCAAAGATGTACCAAGCCAATTGCCTTTCCATGCATCTAGTTTGTATTCACGCAATGTTGTTAATTTACTGACTTTGATGACAAGTGCAAGCAAAGAAGAAACACCGGTTGCGTTAAATCTTGATTTTGCTGATGAAATTATTAACGCATCAGCTGTTACCCATGGCGGAGTTCGTCGCGATCCAAGTGCAGGAGGAGCCAAATAATGGAGGCAATGGCAATTGTTTCAATCTTTGTTTTAGCTGTCTTCGTAGGTTTTGAAGTCGTATCAAAAGTTTCCTCAACCTTGCACACCCCTTTAATGTCAGGTGCTAACGCGATCCACGGCGTTATTTTGGTTGGTGCAATCATCGTTGCCGATCACAGCGAAACCAACCTAGAACTCGGTCTATCTCTGGCCGCGATCGTGCTCGCCACAATAAATATGGTCGGTGGATTCGTAGTCACCGATCGAATGCTGGAAATGTTTAAAGGTAAGAAAAAGGAGGCAGATAAATGAACCGCACCATGTATGACTTAATTGGGCTAGCGGCCGGAGTCTGTTTCATTCTTGCCCTAAAAGGTTTATCTCATCCCAAGACTGCGCGTCGCGGAAATTTAATCGGCGCACTTGGTGCAACCGTTGCAACTCTAGTTTTATTTGCATACAACGCACCACTAAATAACTTAGGTTGGATTTTGGGTGCACTCGCTGTTGGTCTAATTATTGGCGTTCCTGCTGCTCGCAAAGTGCAGATGACACAGATGCCACAGCTTGTTGCACTATTTAACGGAGTTGGTGGTGGCGCAGCAGCGCTAGTTGCAATCGTTGAATACTTAAATCTTGGCGCTGAAGCAACGACCGCCGAAGTTATCTTCACGGTCTTTACCGTCGTTGTTGGTTGTGTATCTTTCAGCGGTTCGATTATTACTTTCATGAAGTTGCAAGAACTTATGACAACTCGTCCCGTCGTATTTCCTGGTGGACGTTTTGTAATTGCGGCTACCCTTGCCGCTGTTCTTGGCGCATCTGGCTGGGTCGTTGTTGAACTTGGTACAACTCCACTGCTGGTTCTTGCCGCACTTTCATTGCTATTCGGTATTTTATTTGTGTTGCCAGTTGGTGGCGCAGACGTTCCGATCGTTATCTCACTACTGAATGCATTTACTGGCCTAACTGTTGCTGCCAGCGGTTATGTTCTTGATTCAACACTTCTAATCATCGCTGGCACATTGGTTGGCGCGTCAGGAACTATCTTGACTCGCTTGATGGCAGATGCGATGGGTCGCTCACTCTTCGGAACTTTATTTGGGGCATTTACTGCAAAGCCACAAAATGTGTCGGCAGCCGGTGAAGAACGACCTGTTCGTTCTGGTTCACCAGATGACGTTGCTATCTTGCTTAACTATGCACGTCGCGTTGTAATTGTTCCTGGTTTTGGTCTTGCAGTTGCGCAAGCACAGCACACAGTGCGCGAACTAGCCGATTTGATGATTTCAAAGGGCATCGATGTTGCCTATGGAATTCACCCTGTTGCTGGCCGTATGCCTGGACATATGAACGTACTTCTTGCTGAAGCGAACGTTCCATATGATCAGTTAGCCGAAATGGATGAAGTTAATCCAACCTTTGGTCAGACCGATGTGGCAATTGTTATCGGTGCAAATGACGTAGTTAATCCCGCCGCGCAAACATCACCTGGATGTCCAATTTATGGAATGCCAATCTTGGAAGTTTCTAATGCAGCAAATGTCATCTTCTTAAAGCGTTCTATGCGTCCTGGTTTTGCCGGAATTGAAAATGAATTGCTTTACGATCCAAAGACGATGTTGTTATTTGGTGATGCAAAGGCTTCGCTTACTAAAGTTGTGAGTGCGCTAAAAGCTCTTTAGCCAACCATCTCGGTATCGCGCACTTTGGTTTCATCGTGCGTGCACTTGGTTTTTGCTGGTAAATCATTGCAAGAGTCACATAACAGAATCAGTTCGTGACAAGTCTTGGTGCGGCAATTGCGGAAAATTTTGCTTGGGGCGCTGCAGATTTCGCATTCACCGATGACCTTGGTTTTAGTTGAAAAATCAATCGCCATTCGTGCATCAAAGGTATAGAGCGAGCCTTCCCAAAGCCCGCTATCTGCAAACTTCTCACCATATTTAAAAATGCCACCATCTATCTGGTAAACCTCTTTAAATCCACGGTTATTCATAAAAACCGATAAAATTTCACAGCGGATCCCGCCAGTGCAATAGGCAACCACTGGCTTTTCCTTGAGGTGGTCATACTTCCCACTTTCGATTTCACGAATAAACTCACTAGAAGATTCGATATCTGGAACTACTGCGTTCTTGAACTTGCCGATTTTGGCTTCATATTTATTTCTGGCATCGAAGAAAACAACATCATCGCCACGTTGGGCAACCAATTCATGGACTTGTTCTGGGCGTAAGTGTTTGCCACCACCGATTACACCTGATTCATCTACTTTAATTTCTTCGGGATTGCCGAACGCTACAAGTTCATCTTTTATCTGAACACGAAGCTTAGGGAATTCATCACCGGTTCCTTGAGACCACTTGAAACCAATCTTCTTAAATCCTGGATATTTTCTAGTCTGTTGCACATAGTTACGTAAATCTTCGATATCACCGCCGACGGTGCCATTAATGCCGGTTGGAGCAATAAAAATGCGGCCTTTGAGATTTAGGCTTTGGCAGAGCTTGATCTGCCACAGCTGGGTCGCGAGCGGATCACTAATGGGCGTGAAGCCGTAATAGAGAAGCACTCTCTGCGTATTCATAAACGTATTCTAACGCGGAAAATTAGCTCTCTTGAAGGTCGCTGGGAGCGTTATGAACGTCTAGAACATCGCCGCCAAGTTTGTCGGTCCGGTTCAAAGGACGCTTGGCATCTTCCTTATAAATAGCAGGGATAGAGCCAAGTAAACCCTTTTGGAAATCTTCAAATGCTTGCAGTACTTCGGTCTTGGTATTCATTACAAATGGACCCATCCAAGCAACCGGTTCTTTAATTGGTTGGCCGCCAAGAATAAATAGTTCGAGGTTTGGTGAACGATTTTCTTGTTGGTTTGCAGCACGAATTACGATGCTATCGCCATCTCCGAAAACAGTTAGCTGACCCATTTCTATTGGGCGCGCTTCATCGCCTGCAAATCCGTGACCTGAGATTGTATAAACGAGTGCGTTGTAATCCTTGCGCCATGGCAGACGAAGTTCGGCGCCAGGAGCCACAGTTGCGTGAATTAGAGTAATTGGTGTTTGCGTTGTTCCGGGACCGACATGTCCATCTACTTCACCAGCGATAATACGAATTAAAGAACCACCGTCTGCACTGGATAAAAGTGAAACATCATTTGCGCGCACATCTTGGTAAGCAGGTGGTGACCATTTTTTAGCCGCTGGCAAATTTACCCAGAGTTGGAAGCCGTGAAATAAACCGCCACTCATTACCAAATGTTCTGGTGGAGTTTCGATATGTAAAATTCCTCCGCCGGCTGTCATCCATTGCGTGTCGCCGTTAGAAATTGTTCCGCCACCACCGTTGCTATCTTTGTGATCGAAGATTCCATCAATAATGTATGTGACTGTTTCGAAACCGCGATGTGGATGCCAAGGCGTTCCCTTTGGTTCACCTGGTGCATATTCAACTTCGCCCATTTGATCTAAGTGAATAAATGGATCAAGTTCTGCTAAATCAACGCCGGCAAATGCGCGACGCACCGGAAAGCCTTCACCTTCAAAACCTTGCGGAGCAGTTGTGATGCTCTTTACGCGACGCGCACGAGAATTCGGCGCATCGCCAACGCGAGGTAGGACGGTGATATCACTTACGGTAATTGCCGGCATTTTTTCTCCTTGTTCTTTAGCGCAAGATTAGTTGAACTTTCAACTACCTGCAACTTAAAACATTGCCGATGAAAGAACTAGTTAAGGCATAATGACAGCATGATTTGGTGGCCAAGTGAAATACCTACTCTGCAATACGGCAGATACACCTTGCGCCCACCTGCAGATGGCGATGTAACTGCAATATTCAACGCCTGCCAGGATGTGTTAATCCCTAGATTTACCACGGTACCCGCGAATTACACGATGGCTCATGCCTTGGATTATGTGCAGCGCGTGCCGGCCTCCATCGAACTTAAGCGCGAACTCCCCTTTATTATTGAATTCGGCGTTGATGACGAAAAGGAATTTGCTGGCGTTATTTCATTTCACACAATCAGCATAGAAAATTATCGTGCTGAAATTGGTTACTGGATTCACGCTCCTATGCGAGGCAAAGGGATAGGCACAATCGCAGCAAAAATGATCACAGGATACGGTTTCGAAACAATGGGCTTCAAGCGCATTGAAGCTGCAGTTGATTTAGATAATCACGCTTCACAAAAACTCTTGCTATCAGCAGGTTACGTGCGTGAGGGTGTTTTAAGGCAACGCGTTACACGCTCTAATGGCGAACAGATAGATATGGTCGAGTTGGCTGCGCTGGCCGGTGAATGGCAAGGGCTAGACTAAAAAAATGGAATCGCTCGTATTATTGGCCACATTGATTTTGGCGTTGGCTTTATTTACGGGGCCAATCTCGATAGTGCTAACCAGTAAAATATTCTGGAATTATTCAATACGCAGCAAGCCACTTTGGGTTTTCCGCAGAATTATTGTCGCAACTATTTCTCCATTAGGCATGACTGTGGCGCTCTTCTTAATCTTTACGCAAATTCCAATTACTCCAAAGTTATTTATAGCAGCAGCTTTTGGTGTAAATGTGGCTGCGCTAAAACGCGAATTTTTAAGAGATAGATCTTGGAAAAAAATATTCAAAATTAAATCTGAGGATCCGAACGGACCCACAGGACAGAGTTGAGTGGAGGTGCCGGGAATCGAACCCGGGTCCTTCGGAATTAAAACAGGGCTTCTACGGGCGTAGTGTGGCTATCGTTTTCTCAGTTCCGAATCTCTTGCACACAAGTATTCGACAAACTCATTTGCGAAACTGTTCTCCGATCGCGTTCGCAACGCCACAACCGAGAAAAGCCTTCTGTCGGCGTTAGATCCCAGATCGAAGGCGAGTCTGGGTTAACGGATCACAGAGCTTGCTTAGGCAGCAAGAGTGAGATCATCGGCAGTTGTACTGACGATTATTTTTTGCACAGGTTATTGGTTAACGAGATCATCCTGGCTTCCTCGGCCCGCTTCCCCTGCCTCAACAACCAAAGTCGAGACCGTTCACCCCCATGGGTGTGGAAAGCTATTTCCACTATGTAGTTGTGGTCTAAGTGTATCGCCGCGCACCGACAGTAAAAAATTGCGCTCAAGTAAACTGCGAAAATCGGGGATAAAGCACGATTTTCTACTTTTATTTGAGCTAGGAAACTACTGGTCTTTACCTGTTCGGCGACGAGATACTTCGCGATCTATCTCGCGGTTAGATTGACGTTCAATTAAATCAGCGCGTTTGTCGTGGGCTTTCTTGCCACGAGCAACAGCAATTTCAATCTTTGCTTTGCCATCTTTAAAGTAAAGCTGCAGCGGAATTAAAGTGATCCCACCTTCTTTTACTTTTAGGTGCAATTTCTTTAACTCTTGTAAATGCACAAGTAACTTACGTTTGCGACGTGGTTCGTGGTTGGTCCAAGTACCTTGCGTGTATTCGGGGATATGTACGCCGGCTAACCAAAGTTCGCCATTTTCAACCGTTGCATAACCATCGATTAAAGATGCGCGTCCTGCACGAAGTGATTTAACTTCAGTTCCATTTAAGACAATGCCACATTCGTAAACATCCTCGATAGAGTAATCATGGCGAGCTTTTTTATTCTGCGCGATGAGTTTACGGCCGACCTCTTTCACCACGGCAGTGACCGATCAGACCTTGAGATATCGGCGCAGAGTAATAACTGAGGCAACCGTGGAAACGCCCAAACCTGCCAGCAACAACCAAGCGGATGCAACCCAGACTTCATTCCATTCAAAGAAATTGGTAAAGGTAAGTAGCGGTGCAACCTTTGAATCAACGACGCTTTTGAGTCCAGCCAGTAATCCAGTTGCAAATACCCAACCGATTAGCGCTGAGAAAATACCTTCAAGTAAGAATGGCAATTGAATTGACCAAGACGATGCTCCAACTAACTTCATAACGCCAGTTTCGCGGCGACGGTTAAAGGCGGCAATACGTAAAGTGTTTGAGATCAAAAGACCGGCAGTTAATACCGAGAAGAGTCCGACCAACAAAGCACCATTGCGAAGCACGTTAAGTAGTTTGAAGAACTTCTCCAAGATGCTGCGTTGATCTTGAACGACATCCACACCTGGGCGACCTGAGAATGCGCTGACAACTACCGCATACTGGGTTGGGTCTTTTAATTTAACACGGAATGATTCGGGCAATTGATCTGCAGTTACATTTTGTGCAATTGCTGAATCCTTAAATCGTTCTTGAAAACGCGCGTACGCCTCTGACTGAGATTCATAAAATACACTTTGGACAACTGGAAGTGCTTCTATATCGCTCTTGATAGTCAAGCGCTGCCCTGGCGATACAACTCCGCCGACGCAACTTGGTGATTCAGATAAAGAACCGCAGAGATAAACCGAAACTTCGATCTTGTCATACCAATAATCTTTCATGGCATTTACTTGGGCATTAGAAAGCAAGCCAATTCCGAGCAAAGAAAGTGAGATTGCGGTTGTAACAATGACCGCAAAGGTCATCGTTAGGTTACGACGTAGCCCAATCCGAACTTCACTGAGCAAGAATCCTGCGCGCATGTATTTACCCTATCCCGTGTATCCATAGACGCCGCGAACCTGATCGCGAATCACATGGCCGCTATCTAGTTCGATCACCCGCTTGCGCATCTGATCAACGATTCCGGCATCGTGAGTTGCCATCAAAACTGTGGTGCCTTCACGGTTAATGCGATCAAGCAATTTCATGATGCCAACAGATGTTGCTGGGTCAAGGTTTCCAGTTGGCTCATCGGCGATGATGATTGCTGGGCGACTTACATAAGCGCGGGCAATTGCCACGCGTTGTTGTTCACCGCCAGAGATTTCATTTGGCATGCGATCGCCTTTATCTTCCAAACCGACTAATTCGAGAACTTCAGGAACTTCGCGTGCTATCTCTTTCTTGGAATAACCAAGCACGTGCAAAGTAAATGCCACGTTCTCACTAATAGTTTTATTTTGGAGCAAACGGAAATCTTGAAAGACAGTTCCAACTTGGCGGCGAAGTTCTGGAACTTTGTGATTAGCAAGCTTTCCTAAATCTTTTCCAGCCACATGGATAATTCCGTTGGTTGGTCGCTCTTCACGCAAGATCAAACGCAAGAAAGTTGATTTACCTGAACCGGAAAGCCCAACAAGGAATACAAATTCGCCTTTCACAATTTCCAAGCTGACTGTTTCCAAAGCTGGACGATCTTGACCTGAATACAACTTCGTCACATTCTCAAAGCGAATCACACGAACTCCTTCGTTCTTCTTTGGCGTCTCGATCGGACAGGAGGGTAAGAGCGCCGTACTAAGCCCTAGTTTAGGTATAGATCGGCCAAATGCGCCCGATATCGGTGCGAATTGCGCCGAATCTGCCGAAAATCCGCAGAATTATTAAGCGTAAATCACGCTTAATGTGAAAATAATTACTCTTAATAAAATAACTATGAAGCGCTAGAACGGCGCCAGCGAATTCCCGCTTCGATGAAATCATCAATTTCACCATTTAATACTGCAGATGTATTTCCAGTTTCGTGGTTATTGCGCAGATCTTTAACCATTTGATACGGAGCCAGTACGTATGAACGCATTTGGTTTCCCCAAGACCCTGAGTTATCACCCTTTAACGCATTGATCTTGGCTTGTTCTTCTTGGCGGCGGCGTTCTAATAACTTAGATTGCAGCACAGCCATAGCGGTAGCCTTGTTTTGAATTTGTGAACGCTCGTTCTGGCAAGAGACAACAATTCCAGTTGGAATATGTGTGAGTCGCACAGCCGAATCTGTTGTGTTTACACCTTGTCCGCCAGGACCAGAGGAGCGATAAACGTCAACCCGAATTTCTTTTTCATCGATTTCTATGTGATCACTTTGTTCAACCACTGGTACAACTTCCACACCAGCAAAAGATGTGTGGCGACGAGATTGCGAATCAAAAGGTGAAATACGTACCAAACGGTGAGTGCCTTGCTCAACAGATAAAGTGCCATAAGCATAAGCAGCATTCACTCGAAAAGTTGTTGACTTAATTCCGGCTTCTTCAGCGTATGAAGTTTCCAGTACATCAACTTTAAATTCATGACGTTCGCAGTAACGCAAGTACATGCGCATCAACATTTCCGCCCAGTCAGCAGCCTCAACACCACCGGCTTCAGAGCGAATAGTTATCAAAGCATCTCGATCGTCATATTCACCGTTAAGCAAAGTTGTTACTTCTAGTTCGCTAATTGATTTAACAACTGAATCAAGTTCGCCTTCAGCATCTTTAAGCGCCGAACCATCAGGTTCAGAACCCGCTAGCTCAAATAAAATCGGCAGATCCTCAACGCGACGTCGCAAACCAGTCAGCCGTGCAATCGTGCTCTGTACCCGAGATAACTTGCTCGTGATTTTCTGTGCTGCTTGCGGGTCATCCCATAAATTCGGAACGCCTGCAGCAGCTTCTAGTTCAACAGCTTCTGCCTGCAACTTAGGCAGATCTAAGACCTTTTCAATCGATAAAAGAGTTGCCGCAATAGAAGCAATCTCGAGAACGTATTCGCGGGCCATGAGGGTAAGGATAGCGAGACTTGAAACCGTTACTTTCAAGAAATTTACTCTTCAATTATCTCCGACTTGTGAGAGCAATCTGTGATTGTTTCTTCATGAAGAGTAGCAGTATGAGTTTTTCGCAGAAAAAACCATGCTGCTACCCTTCCCACATATGAGCACCGATCCTGCCAAGCAAGCGCGCAAACGTTCCATCGTGACAGCACTCCTATATATAGAAGGTGGGATTGTGGTTGCCCTAGGGTTGTGGGTTGCGGTGATGGGATTTACTCATGAAGATCGCGAGATACCGCCGCTGATGGGTGTGCTCGGTTTTACATTCATTGGTGGGTTTGGGCTTATTGCATGTGGGCGGGCATTTGCGCAGAAAAAGAATTGGGGTCGTGCGCCGGCGGTATTGGCCAATTTAATTGTTCTTGGAGTAGTTAAGTATCAATTCGAGGGCGGCTTCTTAATTGGTGCAGTTCCACTTTTCGCACTTGCTGTGCCAGTACTTTACTTTGCAGTAACTATAATTCCCGAAGAGCGAAGTTAATCCATTCAAATCTAATTAAAAGGGAACTACTTGGCGATCTTCCCAAAGTAGTCCGGTTATGTTTTCTGATCCGCGTTCTGCAATGTCAGCAGTTGCTAACCAAACTGCAGTTTCGGCACCTTCTTCGGCGCTGCGTGGTGCATCGGCTCCGCCCATATCTGTACGCGAATGATTAGGACACATTGCATCGACGTAAAATCCGCGCGCTCCCATTCCGGTTTCATGTGCAAGATTTCGAACTAGTGCATTTACTCCGGCCTTGCTAATTCGATAAGGGGCAAGTCCGCCTGCGTTTCCAGGTCCTGACATTCGGCCAAGGCATGCAGAGAAAATAACTACGCGACCATTTCGCGCCTCTGCCATCGCTGGTGCAATTGCGTTAACAAGTGTAAAGACTGAATTTAAATTTATCGCCATTACGCGATTCCATTCTGCATCGGTTGTCCGCAAAGTCTTCGACATTTTCTCGCTCATCACGCCATGTGCCAGAACAAGTACTTGCGCAACAGGTAGCGAAGCACTTATCTCCTCCGCAATTTTGCGGGCTTGAACCTGATCCTCTAAATCTGCAGCATGTGTAGTGATAGAAAGCTGCGGATGTGCTTGTGAGAGTTCGTTTAGCAAACTCTGGTGTGCACCGGTTAAGCGATCGGCATCTTTGGCAATCAGCGCTAAATCAAAACCGTGTGCAGCCAATCCGCGAGCAGTTTCAAAGCCCAAGCCACGGCTGGCTCCAGAGATAATCGCAAGTGGGCGAGTTGCAGAATTCATAGCCGAACTCTGCCAACGTTGGCCGCCACTGTCGCGCTGAGAATGTGGCATCGCCACTGAAACCTAGCGGCGCTGTGGTCAATATCGCCCCTCGGGTTGGAGATAGAGGATTTATTCATGGTGCGCTCAGCCGATAGTCTTAGCCACGCATTAAACGTTTATTTCCGCGTTAATCGTGAAGAAGGGGTTGCCCGTGTCGGCAGATTTCGGAGCCAATGATTGGCTCGTCGAAGAAATGTACGAGCGATACCAAGCCGATCCAAATTCGGTGGAACCTTCATGGATTGAATTCTTTAAGACATACAAACCTGGAGCGACTATTTCCGCTCCTGTAGCGAGTGCGCCCAAAACAACTGCACCAAAAAGTGGAACGCCTCCTATCCCAAAAGCAACGCAACATGTTTCTAAACCTGCGCCGTCAACGCAACAAACTCCTGCTGTACCCGTTGTTTCAACACCTGCACCAGTTTTCGCCGCACCTGTCGCTCCAGTTGTTTCAACTCCGGCGCCAGTTGTGACACCAGCTCCAGCACAAGCACCAGTAAAACCAGTTCCGGTATTGATTACACCGAGCGCTGCAACGATGGAGCCGCTTCGCGGAGTTGCTGGTCGTGTCGTTGCATCAATGGAAGCATCGCTAACTGTTCCAACTGCAACAAGTGTGCGCGCGATTCCTGCAAAGTTAATGATCGATAACCGTACAGTTATTACAAATCATTTGAAGCGCACACGTGGTGGAAAACTTTCTTTCACTCACATCATCGCTTATGCAATGATCAAAGCACTTCGTTCGATGCCAGAGATGAACGCCTTCTATGGTGAAGTCGAAGGCAAGCCAGCGCTCGGCCACCCAGAACATATCAATTTAGGTATTGCGATCGATATGGCAAAGCCCGATGGCACACGTCAATTGTTGGTTCCATCAATTAAAGGTTGCGAAGAGCTAGATTTCGGTCAGTTCTGGGTTGCCTACGAAGAAATTATTAAGAAAGCACGCGCTGGCACTCTAACTGTTGAAGATTATGCGGGCACAACTGTTTCACTAACTAACCCAGGAACAATCGGTACAGTCCACTCTGTTCCGCGTTTGGTGCAAGGCCAAGGCTTAATCGTCGGCGTTGGAGCAATGGATTACCCAGCAGAATTCCAGGGCGCAAGTGAAGAAACTTTGGCACGTATGGCAATTAGCAAGGTCGTCACACTAACTAGTACTTACGATCACCGCGTGATTCAAGGTGCGCAATCTGGTGCTTTATTGCGCCGTATCCACGAAATTTTGCTTGGCGCAGAAAACTTCTATGACGAGATTTTCGCAGCCCTACGCATTCCATACGAGCCAATTCGCTGGGCATCTGACTTTGAATTCTCTAAAGATGAAGAGATCAACAAAACTGCGCGCGTTCAACAACTAATTCAGGCATATCGCACATACGGCCATTTGATGGCAGATACCGATCCGCTGGAATACGCGCAACGATCACACCCGGATCTAGATGTCGTGACCCATGGTCTGACTCTTTGGGATCTTGATCGCGAATTCGCAACAGGTGGTTTCGGTGGCGAGAAGTTTATGAAACTTCGCAAGATTCTTGGAATCCTACGTGACTCATATTGCCGCTCTGTCGCAGTTGAATATATGTATATTTCAAATCCTGAAGAACGTAAATGGATTCAAGAACACGTTGAAGTTGGTTTTACGAAGCCGGCTCGCGAAGAACAGTTACACGTTTTGCAAAAGTTAAGTGATGCCGAAGCTTTCGAATCGTTCTTACAGACTAAGTTCGTCGGACAGAAACGTTTCTCACTTGAAGGTGGTGAATCTGTAATTCCACTTCTTGACGCAGTCATATCGGCAGCCGCGGAGAAGAAAATGGATGAAGTTTGTATTGGTATGCCTCACCGCGGACGTTTAAATGTGCTCGCCAATATTGCCGGCAAGTCATATGGCCAGATTTTCCAAGAGTTCCATGGCAATTACAGAGAGAATGAAGTGCACGGCTCTGGAGATGTGAAGTATCACCTTGGTACTGAAGGTGTATTCACCACTGAATCTGGCGCACAAACCAAGATTTATTTGGCTGCCAACCCATCACACTTGGAAGCGGTTAATCCAGTACTTGAAGGAATTGTGCGAGCTAAGCAAGATCGCCTAAATATAAAAGATCTTTTCTCGATATTGCCAATTCTTATGCATGGAGATGCCTCATTTGCTGGGCAAGGAGTTAACTTCGAGACAATGCAGCTTTCGCAACTGCGTGGCTATCGCACAGGTGGAACAATCCATATCGTTGTAAATAACCAAGTTGGATTTACTACTGCGCCTCATGGAGCACGTTCTTCTCGTTATTCAACGGATGTTGCCAAAGCGATCGAAGCACCGGTATTTCATGTAAATGGTGATGACCCTGAAGCTTGTGTTCGTGTTGCTCGCTTGGCTTTTGAATACCGTCAAGCATTTAATAAGGATGTAGTTATCGATATGGTCTGCTACCGCCGCCGTGGACATAACGAAGGCGATGAGCCAAGTTTCACTCAGCCACTTATGTATAAGTTAATTGATGCCAAGCGCTCAACACGTACTTTGTATACCGAATCCCTTATTGGACGTGGAGATATCACGCCAGATGAAGCGGAAAAGTTGGCACGTGATTACCAAGTACAACTAGAACAGGTTTATGCATCAGTTGCTAATTACCAAGAAGAGAATGATCCAAACTTCCAGCCGCCAATTGTTCCTAACGCTGAGGATGTTCCAACTTTTATCTCCGAGTCTTTAATTCGTGAAATAGCAGCAACACAAATTGCGGTTCCAGAAGGATTTCATGTTCATCCCAAGTTGTTGCCACAATTGCAAAAGCGCGCCGAATCGATTAACGACGCCACAATCGACTGGTCTACAGGTGAAATGCTCGCCTTTGGTTCACTTCTAAAAGAAGGCCGCCCAATTCGTTTGGCTGGCCAAGATTCACGTCGCGGAACTTTCAGTAATCGCCATGCAGTAATCGTCGATAAAGAGAATGGTTCTGAATGGACTCCGTTATCTTCGCTAGTTCCAGATGAGAGCCAATTTTTTGTAATTGATTCTCTATTATCTGAATATGCAGCTATGGGATTTGAATATGGGTACTCCGTTGCTCGACCCGAAGCACTGGTGCTATGGGAAGGCCAGTTCGGTGACTTCGCAAATGGTGCGCAGACCATCATCGATGAATTTATTTCTTCAGCGCTTCAAAAGTGGGGTGAGCGTTCATCAATTGTTCTGCTCTTGCCACATGGTTATGAAGGCCAAGGTCCAGATCACTCATCAGCGCGAATCGAACGTTTCCTAGCACTCGCCGCTGAAAAGAATATGACAATCGCTCAGCCATCAACGCCTGCGTCGTATTTCCACTTGCTTCGCTTCCATGCCGCAAATCCAAAGCGTCGCCCAATGATTGTCTTCACACCGAAATCGATGTTACGACTGCGCGCAGCTGCATCAGCAATTAGCGATTTCACCTCCGGCACATTCTTGCCAGTAATTGGTGATGCCACAGTCAATAACGCATCACGCGTGATCTTCTGCTCTGGCAAGATTTATCACGATCTGATTGCCGAGCGCGCTAAGTTAAATGACAACAGCACCGCAATTATGCGTGTCGAACGTTTATATCCATTCCCGGTTGCACAGATGGAAGTTGAAGTGAAGAAACATCCGAGCGCTAACCTGCTCTGGGTCCAAGATGAACCTGCCAACCAAGGCCCATGGCCACATGTTGCTTTAAGTACAACAGAAATAATCGGCGGCACCGCTGTCGATGGTCGCGTACTTCGCCGAATTTCTCGTCGCGCATCCGCATCTCCTGCAACCGGTAACCATCATTTGCACGAAGAAGAGGCAAAAGCTTTGATGTATGAGGCATTCACTCGTTAAGAGCTAATTCCTTTTGACTCGCATAATTACATTAGCAATAATCTCGTCCTCTTTTAAATATCCCCAAGTTCGAGAGTCGGTTCCAGCTTCATTATCGCTACGCACGAAATAACTTTTCGAGCGTTGCGGGTTAAGAACTATCTCAGTGACGCGCTTTA
>SHVF01000017.1 GCA_009691135.1 Candidatus Planktophila sp. | reverse complement strand
GGGTACAGACCTTAAAGTTGGTGGACATCTTTGTGCGCTACGTCGCACCAGAGTCGCCGGCTTTGCGATTTCGCAAGCGATCACCTTTGCAGATCTGAAGTCGCAATCTTTTACCCCACTTGAGCTCACAGATGTTGCGCGGGCCACTTTCGCAGTCCGTGAGTTAGCCCTTGATGAAGTTTTAGAGCTTTCCTTTGGAAGGCCACTGCCACTGAATTCAAGCGATGAGGTATTTGCCGCCTTATCACCTGATAATCGATTAATCGCTCTGCTTAAGAACGAATCAGGTAAAGCCAAGCCAGTCGCCGTTTTTGCAGCGGCCAATTAATCAGCGATAATTATCAAATGACCACTGGCAGCGTTGTACTCATCGGAGTCTTCGATGGCGTTCATAAAGGCCATCAACTCTTACTAAATCGCGCTAAAGAAATCGCCGACGGCCGCAGCGTTATAGCGCTAACTTTTGATCCGCACCCTATGCAGGTGCTCGCACCCGATCGCGCCCCAACCTTGCTTACGACGCTATCTGATCGAGTTGAATTGCTTAAGATCCATAACGCAGATCAAGTGGCGGTATTAAAGTTCAACGAAAAATTCGCCGCGATGTCACCGCAGGATTTTGTAAAAGATGTTCTCGTTGGACAACTGGCCACATCGACGGTGATCGTTGGCAAGAACTTCACTTACGGACACAAGGCTGCGGGTAACGTAGATTCACTCACAAAAGATGGACTTAAATTTAACTTCACCGTTGATGTGCAAGAACTTAAGACCGGCGACGGGCAAGTTATATCTTCTTCACGCATTCGATCCTTAGTAACCGATGGTCACGTTGAAGAAGCGCGCGCACTTCTTTCTCGTCCACATCGGCTCGATGGAATTGTTGTGCATGGTGAAAAACGTGGGCGCGAAATTGGATACCCGACTGCAAATCTAGGAAATCTAGAAGGCCAAACAATTCCATGCGATGGCGTGTATGCAGGTTGGCTAACTGTTGGAATTAATTTCTGGCCAGCAGCAATTTCTATTGGGACTAATCCAACATTCGAAGGTGTGCGAGCTCGCCTAGTTGAGGCCTATGCAATCGATCAAGTAGGCCTAGAGCTATATGACAAGAACGCCTCAATCGAATTTGGCTGGCGCTTGCGAGATACCTTGAAATTCGATGGCCTTGAACCGCTATTGGCGCAGATGAAGCTAGATTGTGACCGTGCTCGCTCGTTAACGCAGCAGTAAAATCTGATTTTGCCTTATCCACAGCCCCGCTGGTAACCTAGGTGTTGTCCAACGATAAAAGTGAGTGACCGTGTATCAAACCGGTCACCGTCGGGGGCGGTAGTTAAAAGGAGTTTTAAAATGGCGTTAACACCAGAAGTAAAGAAAGAAATCGTCGCAAAGTACGGCTCTACAGCTACCGACACCGGAAGCCCAGAAGCACAAGTTGCTTTGCTCTCACGTCGTATTGAAGACATAACTACACACCTAAAGACCAACCCACACGATCACCACAACCGTCGCGGTCTGTTGTTGCTCGTGGGTCGTCGTCGTCGCATCCTTCAGTACTTATCAAAGACAGATATCAATCGTTATCGCGCGATTATCGAAAAACTCGGTATTCGCCGCTAATTAAATAACTACCCACCAGGGGAGTTCAGGTTTTCCATTTTTTATGTGGAAGCGATGGTCCTCGGTAGTGGTTTCCGCAAGGTTCTAATTAATTTAATCTTAATTTAACCAATGCGTGAACTTCGATCGACGATTCATTACTTCACATTATTTATGTAACTCCTTCTCGAACCTGGAAATGGGTACATCAAATAAAGGAGGACCCATGGAGGGTCAAGAAGTTCAGTCATCAGTTGCCATTATCGATAATGGCAAATTCGGAAAGCGAGAAATTCGCTTTGAAACAGGACGCCTAGCGCGTCAAGCAGCCGGAGCCGCAGCAGTTTTCTTAGACGATCAAACAATGATCTTCTCAGCAACAACTGCATCAAAGACTCCAAAAGATCAGTTCGACTTTTTCCCATTAACAGTAGATGTTGAAGAGAAGATGTACGCAGTTGGTCGTATCCCAGGATCATTCTTCCGTCGTGAAGGACGTCCATCAGAGGATGCAATTCTTACCTGTCGTTTGATCGATCGCCCATTGCGTCCATCATTTGTAAAGGGACTTCGTAACGAAGTTCAGATTGTCGTAACAGTTATGGCCCTTGATCCCGATCACATGTACGACGTGATCGCAATCAACGCGGCATCAATGTCAACACAACTTGCTGGATTGCCATTCTCTGGTCCAATCGGCGGAGTTCGCGTTGCACTTATCGACGGACAATGGGTTGCATTCCCTAACCATTCACAGGTTGCTGACGCAGTATTTGATATGGTCGTTGCCGGTCGCGTAACTGCAGATGATGTTGCAATCATGATGGTTGAAGCAGAAGCGACAGCAAAGACAATCGAACTAATCAAGAACGGACAGTCAGCTCCTACTGAGGAAATTGTTTCTCAAGGTCTTGATGCTGCAAAGCCATTTATTAAGATCCTTTGCGAAGCGCAATCAAAGCTAGCCAAAGTTGCTGCAAAGCCAACTGCGCAATTCCCAGTCTTTTTGGATTACCAAGATGATGTATTTGTAGCAGTTGAAAAGGCTGCAAAAGATGATCTAGCCAAGGCTATGACTATCGCAGGCAAGCAAGAGCGCGAAACAAAGATCGATGAGATCTCTGCTGCAACTAAGGAATCTGTCTCACCTGCCTTTGAAGGTCGTGAAAAAGAAGTTCCTGCAGCGTTTCGTTCCCTAACTAAGAAATTGGTACGCCAGCGCGTACTTCGCGACAAGATTCGTATCGATGGTCGCGGACTCCGTGATATCCGTGCGCTATCTGCAGAAGTTGAAGTAATTCCCCGTGTTCACGGTTCAGCAATCTTTGAACGTGGTGAGACTCAGATTCTTGGAATCACAACTCTTAACATGCTAAAGATGGAGCAACAGCTCGATACTTTAAATCCAGAAAACCATAAGCGTTATATGCACAACTACAACTTCCCACCGTATTCAACTGGTGAAACAGGTCGTGTTGGCACACCAAAGCGTCGCGAAATTGGTCACGGAGCACTTGCAGAACGTGCACTTATTCCAGTACTTCCAACTCGCGAAGAGTTCCCTTACGCAATCCGTCAGGTCTCTGAAGCACTTGGTTCAAACGGTTCAACTTCAATGGGTTCTGTTTGTGCATCAACTCTTGCAATGCTTAATGCGGGTGTTCCACTTAAGGCTCCAGTTGCAGGTATTGCAATGGGTCTTATCTCAGATACCGTCGATGGCAAGATTGAATACGTTGCTTTGACAGATATCTTGGGTGCAGAAGATGCATTCGGAGATATGGACTTCAAGGTTGCTGGAACAAAAGATTTCATTACGGCTCTGCAGTTAGATACCAAGCTTGATGGAATTCCGGCATCGGTACTCGCTGGCGCACTTCACCAAGCAAAGGAAGCGCGTCTTGCAATCCTTGATGTTATGAATGAAGCGATCGACACACCTGATGAGATGAGCCCATTTGCTCCTCGCATCATCTCTGTGAAGATTCCAGTTGATCAGATTGGCGCAGTGATCGGACCTAAGGGCAAGATCATCAACCAGATCCAAGATGAAACTGGTGCAGATATTTCAATCGAAGATGATGGCACGATCTACATCGGCGCAGTCGATGGTCCGTCAGCGGAAGCTGCACGCGCACAGATCAATGCAATCGCTAATCCACAAATGCCAGAAGTTGGAGAGCGCTACCTCGGTACCGTTGTAAAGCTTGCGGCATTCGGTGCATTCATTTCTCTTATGCCAGGTAAAGATGGCTTGCTCCACGTATCTCAGATTCGCAAGATGCATGGTGGAAAGCGAATCGAAAATCTGGAAGAAGTTATGAAGGTAGGCGACAAGATTCAAGTTGAGATCGGTGAAATCGATCCAAAGGGAAAGCTTTCACTTGTTCCAGTACTCGAAGATGGAACAACACCGAGCGCTGAATAAATGTCAGTTCGTCGCACAGTATTACCTAGCGGTCTGCGTATCGTCACGGAAGAAGTTCCGTCGGTACGTAGCGCTGCGATCGGTATCTGGGTCAATGTTGGTTCTCGTGATGAAACCCCAGCCGTTGCCGGGGCTTCTCACTTTCTAGAACATCTTTTATTTAAAGGAACGACTAGACGCAACGCACTTGAGATCTCGGCAACAATCGAAGCCGTTGGCGGTGAGATGAATGCATTCACCAGCAAGGAGTACACCTGCTTCTACGCTAGGGTGATTGATACCGATCTGCCAATGGCGATCGATGTTGTCTCAGATTTAATTACCTCATCAATTGTTTCAGCACTCGATGTTGATGCCGAACGTAAAGTAGTTCTTGAGGAAATTGCCATGCGCGATGATGACCCAAGTGATTTAGTGCATGATTTATATGCTGAAACTTATTATGGGGATACTCAACTTGGTCGCCCTATTCTTGGGACAATCAAGTCGATTACCGATATGACGCGCGGCAGCGTATTTAACTACTATAAGAAAAAGTACTTGCCACAAGATTTAGTTGTTGCCGTTGCTGGAAATATTAAGCACAAACGCGTTGTCGCAATGGTCGAAGAAGCACTTTCCCGTGATAACTTCCTAGATGTAAAGGGCGCTCCACAAATTCGCCTGAATACTCCAGTTAAAACAAAACCTATGCAATCAGTTGGTTTATTAACTCGCAAAACTGAGCAGGCCCATATGTTCTATGGCATGGAAGGCGTTGCACGTAGCGATGAACGTCGTTTTGCAATGGGGGTTCTGGCATCTGCCCTCGGTGGCGGAATGTCATCGCGGCTATTCCAAGAGATCCGCGAAAAGCGCGGACTGGCATATTCGGTATATGCATACGCCCAACAATTTGCCGGCTCAGGTCAGATCGGTTTCTATGCCGGCTGCAATCCATCAAAAGCCATCGAAGTTGTGGAAATCATCCGGGAAGTTTTAGCAGATGTTGCCGAAAATGGTATGAGCCATGAAGAGATAGAACGCGCCAAAGGCGCAGTTCGTGGTTCGTTGGTCTTGAGCCAAGAAGATTCAGGATCGCGCATGAGTCGAATCGGCAAGAATGAAATTGTTTATGGCCAAGTCATGGGCTTTGACGATATCTTGAAAGCGATTTCTCGCGTGAATTCAACCGACGTGCGCGAAATTGCTAGCGAATATCTCATCAAATCACCTACCCTTGCACTAGTTGGTCCGTTTAAAAGCGAAGCGAAATTTGAAAAGGTGTTGCAGTCATGATCAAAGTCGGAGTCTTAGGCGCGCGTGGTCGCATGGGCACAGAAGTAATTAAGGCTGTCACTGAGGCGGCTGACCTTGAACTGGTCGCTGCCTTAGATCTCGGAGATTCTTTAAATCAATTTAAAAGTAACGGCGCTCAAGTTGTTGTTGATTTCACAACTCCTGATTCGGTAATGGCCAATCTCGAATTCTTAATATCTAACGGAATTAACACCGTGGTAGGAACTACTGGTTTTGATGCCGAACGTATCGCAAAACTAGAAAAGCTGATTGCTGCTAATCCCAAAGTTGGAGTATTAATCGCCCCAAATTTTGCAATCGGTGCGGTCTTGATGATGGAGTTTGCAACTAAGGCAGCCAAGTACTTCGAATCTGCCGAAATCATTGAACTTCACCACCCAAATAAAGTAGATGCCCCATCAGGTACCGCATCTCGCACCGCAGAACTTATGTCGAAGGCTCGTAAAGAAGCTGGGCTAAATGCGATGCCAGATGCAACGACCACTTCACTAGATGGTGCGCGCGGTGCCACGGTTGGAGATATTCCAGTTCATTCAGTTCGCTTGCGTGGACTAATTGCGCATCAAGAAGTTTTGCTCGGTGGACTTGGTGAAACTCTTACAATTCGCCACGATTCATTAGATCGTGCAGGATTTATGCCAGGTGTTTTACTTGGTATTCGCAAAATAATTGCACACCCAGGGCTAACTCTTGGCCTTGAGAAATTTATGTAGAGGATCACAAAATGGCTAAAGCAGATATCACAATGTACGGCGCCGACTGGTGTGGAGATTGCCGTCGCTCTAAGCGCTTACTTGAAGAACTAGATGTTCAAGTAACTCATATTGATGTTGAGACAGATGAAAGCGCTGCCGCCAAAGTAATGGAGATCAATGGGGGAGCCAAGTCGATTCCAGTAATTGTTTTCGCAGATGGCACCCACCTAACTGAGCCTTCAGATAATGATCTAAAGGCGAAGCTACAAGCGCTAAATATTATTTAATTTAAATGGAACAACGCAGCCGATGTTGCCGCTGCCGAAATAACGACAACTGGAAATGGCGCACGCAAGATAAGCACAAGAACTGCCACCCCAACTCCGGCCAGCCTCTGATCTGCAATTAGCATTGAATCTTTCGTAAATGTTTGTACTGCAACTAGGGCACTCAGAAGCGCGATTGGGATTAGCGAATTGATCTTCAGGATTCGAGGATGCGAAAGCCAACTTTTGGGAACGCTATGGCCTAAATATTTAAGAATAAAAGCCAGAACGCTGGTGCCGATTACCGCGAGCCAAAACGGATCGATCATGTCTATTTCCATACACGGGCTCGCAATCCGAAGAAGACCGCTAAAAATGCCGTTGAAATAATTGGAACACCAGGAAGAAAGTATGGCGTCATTGCTAGCGCTAGTGCGCATGCGGCAACGGCTAAGAAGCGGTCACTCTTGTTAATCAACCTAGGCCAGAGAAGTCCTAAAAATGCTGCTGGCACTGCCGCATCTAGCCCCCAAGCCGCTGGATCACCCATCGCCTGTGCACCAAGTGCGCCAGCTAAGGTGAAAATATTCCAGAAGATAAATACACCAAAACCAGTTAGCCAAAATCCCTGGCGCATCTCGCGCAAACCAACTTTTTCTTGAGATAAGGCAACACCGGTTGATTCATCAATCGTTAAATGCGCAGCAAAAATACGACGCAGCCCTTTCACATTTAGAACTGGCGCCATGCGAAGTCCATATAAAGTATTGCGGACACCTAATAAAGTTGCAGTTGCAATGCCGCTAATCGGGCTGCCACCTGCTCCAAGAACACCGACTACCGCAAATTGAGATGCGCCGGTAAATGTGAGAAGTGAAAGCAAACAACTCTGCCAAAGAGTAAATCCTGCAGCAACCGAGGCGGCACCAAAGGCAACTCCATAAGCGCCAACAGTGAGAGAAACGCTCAGGGATTGCGCAGCCGTGGCGCGGTTCACTCTAGACACGGGTGCATTCTGCCCTAGATATCCTCGGTGAGATAGCGCGTTCTCTATAAGGTTTCGCCTATGAGCCAGGAAATAATCTTTCGCGACGATGTAACTGTTGAACTTGTTAAAGCCAGCGCAAGCGATGCCGATGTAATTTGGGCTGCGCGCGTTTCGACTGCAGGTGAGCAATCACTGGATGAGATCGGCGAAGACCCAGCTCGTTCGGCAGGGCTGATCAACTATCTTGCCCGTGAACGTCATGGCTCCCCCTTTGAACATACATCCATGACTTTCTTTATCAGTGCACCAATATTTGTATTTCGAGAATTCATGCGCCATCGTATCGCTTCCTATAACGAAGAATCTGGTCGCTATCGCGAATTAAATCCAGTTTTCTACATTCCTTCCAAGGAACGCAAACTAATTCAAGTTGGTAAAACTGGTTCGTATACATTCGAAGATGGCACTAAAGAGCAATTTGATATAACCGTTAAGGCCATGAAAGATGCTTACGTAATTGCCTACGATAGTTATCAGAAAATGCTGGAAGCCGGAGTCGCTCGTGAGGTTGCTCGCGCAGTTTTGCCAGTTGCGACTTATTCATCTATGTATGTCTCAATGAATGCCCGCGCGCTTATGAATTTTCTTTCACTTCGCACCGCGCGCGAAGGTTCACATTTTCCCAGCTACCCACAACGCGAAATTGAGATGGTTGCCGAGAAAATGGAAGCCGAATTTGCGAAATTAATGCCACTTACCTACGGTGCATTCGAAAAATCTGGACGGATCGCACCGTAAAACGGTAGGTTTCACCCATGGATATCGCAGCACCGTTTGGACGCATGCTCACCGCAATGGTGACCCCATTTGGTAAGGACGGAAAAATCGATTGGCCTGGCGTTGAAAAGTTAGCGGCACATTTAGTTGCCTCCGGTAATGATGGAATCGCGGTAAATGGAACAACTGGTGAAGCTCCAACTACAAAATCTTCTGAGAAAGAAGAAATTATTAGAGTTGTAAAAGATGTAGTGGGATCAAAGATTTTTGTTGTATCTGGTGCGGGCGATAACGAAACTGAATATACAATCAACCAAGCGAAGCGAACTGAAAAAGCTGGTGCTGATGGCTTGTTGGTTGTGACTCCGTATTACAACAAGCCGCCACAAGCTGGTGTTGCTGCTCACTTTAGAGCCGTTGCGGGCGCCACAGATTTACCGCTAATGATGTACGACATTCCGGGTCGCTGTGGAATTGAAATTGAGCCTGACACGATTGTTAGCCTTTATGAGCACCCACAGATCGTTGCCCTCAAAGATGCCAAAGGAAATGTGGCATCGACTTCTTGGGTTATTAAGCGTTGCGGAATCCCAGTTTATTCAGGTGATGACATCTTGAACTTGCCACTGCTTTCAGTTGGCGCAGTCGGAATGGTTTCAGTTTGCGGACACACCGTCGGTAAAGAGTTGAAAGAGATGTTAAACGCTTGGTTTGCTGGCAATTCAGCGCGTGCACTTGAAATTCATCAGAAATTACTACCGGTCTTTACCGGAACATTCCGCACGCAAGGTGCGATTCTCACCAAGGCTGCCTTAAATCTTATGGGCCTTCCTGGTGGCCATACAAGACTTCCTCTAGTAGATGCAACGCAAGATCAGATTGCGCAACTGCGCACCGATCTGATCGCCGGCGGCGTCTCGCTATAACAATTAATTTATGACCCATCCACATCCCGATCTCGGTGCACCCGATAAATTAGTAGCAGGTGGGTTGCGTATTGTTGCTCTCGGCGGTTTAGCCGAAATCGGTCGCAATATGACCGTCTTTGAAACTAATGGCAAGTTGCTAATAGTCGATTGCGGAGTACTTTTTCCTGAGGAAAATCAGCCGGGTATCGATTTAATTTTGCCAGATTTTAGTTACATACGTGATCGTCTAAATGATGTAGTCGGGCTTGTTCTAACACACGGACATGAAGACCACATCGGTGCAACTCCATATCTATTGCGCGAGCGTGGAGATATTGCCCTTTACGGATCAGCCTTGACTCTGGCGCTGGTAACAGCAAAATTAAAAGAACATCGCATTTCACCTCTTACGCGCGAAGTCAAGGAAGGTATGCGCGAAGATATTGGGCCATTCGAGGTCGAATTCATCGCCGTAAATCACTCGATCCCTGATGCCCTTGCGATTGCAATTCACACTAAGGCTGGAACTGTTTTACATACGGGTGATTTTAAAATGGATCAATTGCCGCTAGATGGGCGTATCACCGATCTACGTACCTTTGCTCGCTTAGGAGATGAAGGTGTTGATTTATTCTTAGTTGATTCTACAAATGCGGACGTACCTGGATTTACTCCAGCTGAACGCGAAATTATGCCGGCGCTAAATAGAGTAATCGCCGCAACCAAGCGACGTGTGATCGTGGCATCTTTCTCATCACATGTGCATCGCGTGCAACAAGTTATTGACACCGCAGCTCTTCATGATCGCAAAGTTGTCTTCATTGGTAGATCAATGGTGCGCAATATGAAGATAGCCGAAGATATGGGCTATCTAAAAGTTCCTGCAGGAGTTGTTATCGATGCCAAAGATCTTGATAACTATGACGATCGCGTTGTTTTAATTTGTACCGGATCGCAAGGCGAGCCAATGGCGGCGCTTTCGCGAATGGCTAACGGCGATCACCAAATCAGAGTCGGTGATGGCGATACTGTAATTCTGGCATCTTCACTTATTCCAGGAAATGAAAACTCGGTTTTTCGCGTAATTAACGAGCTAACTCGTTTTGGTGCAAAAGTTGTACACAAAGCCAACGCCATGGTGCATGTCTCTGGCCATGCAGCGGCGGGGGAGTTGTTGTACTGCTACAACATTGTTAAACCCAAATATGCATTGCCGGTTCACGGAGAATGGCGCCATCTAAAAGCCAACGCCGAACTTGCTATTCAAGCAGGAGTCCCACGAGCAAATGCCTTCATTATTGAAAATGGAATAGTTGTTGATTTGGTAGATCACGAAGCCAGCGTGGTCGGAGCGGTGCCTTGTGGTTTTGTATATGTAGATGGACAGAGCATCGGCGATATAACGGAATCATCCCTAAAAGATCGCCGCATTCTTGGTGAAGAAGGATTTATTTCAGTTGTTGTAGTAATTGAATCGCAGAGTGGAAAAATCATCGCTGGGCCAGATATTCATGCACGTGGGTTTAATGAGGATGAAGCGCTCTTTGATGAAGTTAAAGGCCAAATTGAAAAAGCCTTACAGCACGCAGTTTCAGAAGGCGTAAATGGAACTCATCAACTTTCCCAAGTAGTTCGCAGGACTATAGGTAGCTGGGTTGGTGGAAAACATCGCCGCCGCCCAATGATCGTTCCCGTAGTTATTGAGGTCTGACCGCTAAGATTAAAGGTGTGGCTAAGAAAAAACGCGCATCTTCGAGCAAGGCATCTAGCACGGCCTTCTCATTTCTCGCTCGCGCGCTAAGTGCCATTTGGAAATCACTTGCTAAAGTGCTCGGCTCAACCGTTCGCTTCCTTGGACGTGGAGCAAGAGATCTAGATCCGGCTCATCACCGAGATGGCGCTGCCTTCTTACTTCTCTTATTAGCGCTAGCTGCTTTTGCTGGCACTTGGTTTGCCGCAGATAACTTTGTCGGTCGCAATATATACGCATTTATTTATGGAGCTTTTGGCCGCATCGGTTTCTTTGCGCCGTTGGTGGCAATTTACTTTGCGATTCGTTTATTCCGAGTCCCCGATGATAATAAGGCAACCTCTCGAATCGTTTTCGGAATTGTGACAATGATTGTTAGCACAACAGGATTGGCGCATTTATTTAACGGCTCACTTGGTGCGCTAAACCCAACCGGTGCAACTGCCATGCGCCAAGGCGGCGGCTGGCTTGGTTACGCAGTTGCAATGCCGCTCGAAGCGCTGATGACTTCGATGTTAGCCTACCCATTCTTATTTGTACTCTTTTTATTTGCAATCCTGGTAACGACGGCGACTCCACTTTCATCCGTGGCCATACGTGCTAAAAATACTTCTGTCTGGCTCTGGTCTAAACGGCCACAGCGCGCAGAACCAGATTTTGAAATTACTGATACGCCGCCCTTTGAAACTCCCGTTGTTGCTTGGAATCATCATGCTGACGAAGTCGCAGACGAGGATGACCTCGATGAAGAAGAATTTGATGAAGAGTTCACAGTGGAAGTCCCGCGCCATGTACAAGCACCAGCTATATCCGCAAGCGCCCCAGCATCTACCAAACGCCCTGAACAATTACTGCTGACTGCGGACTCACACTATTTACTTCCGCCCCAGGATTTACTTCGCACCGGACCTACGGCAAAAGCTAAATCAAAGGCAAATGAGATTGTAGTTGCTGCACTTACTGAAGTTTTTGCGCAGTTTGAAATCGATGCGCAAGTCACGGGTTTCATGCGCGGTCCAACGGTTACACGATACGAAGTTGAATTAGGTAACGCTATAAAAGTTGAACGAATCACCGCACTTGCAAAGAATATTTCCTACGCAGTTGCCAGCAGCGATGTCCGAATTCTTTCGCCGATTCCTGGCAAATCTGCAGTTGGAATTGAAATCCCTAACGCTGATCGAGAAATTGTCGCTTTGGGTGATGTAGTGCGCTCAAGCGTCGCTGGCCAAGATCACCACCCAATGTTGGTTGCGCTAGGGAAAGATGTAGAAGGAAACTTTGTCTGTGCAAACTTGGCGAAAATGCCACATTTGCTTGTAGCCGGTGCAACGGGTGCCGGTAAATCTTCAATGATTAACGCAATGATTACATCGATTTTAATGCGCGCCACACCTGATGATGTGCGTTTAGTGTTAATTGATCCAAAGCGCGTGGAACTAACCGCCTATGAAGGTATTCCACATTTAATTACCCCAATTATTACCAACCCTAAGAAAGCCGCAGATGCTCTTACCTGGGTCGTCCGCGAAATGGATCTACGATATGAAGATCTTTCTACTTTTGGCTTTAGACATATCGATGACTTCAATAAGGCGGTGCGGGCTGGAAAAGTTATCGCTCCTCCTGGAAGTGATCGGGTTGTTGAGCCATATCCATACTTGCTAGTAATCATTGACGAACTTGCAGATTTGATGATCGTTGCGGCACGCGAGGTTGAAGAGTCAGTTGTTCGTATCACGCAATTAGCGCGTTCTGCCGGAATCCACTTGGTATTAGCAACGCAGCGCCCATCAGTAGATGTTGTTACAGGGTTGATCAAAGCTAATGTTCCCTCCCGTCTTTCATTTGCAACAAGTTCTCTAGCAGATAGTCGGGTTATTTTAGATAGCCCGGGTGCTGAAAAATTGGTCGGACAAGGCGATGCTCTCTTTATTCCCATGGGCGCATCGCGCGCGATTCGTATTCAAGGTGCCTACGTTTCAGAACGTGAAATCGAAGCGGTAACAAATCACGTTAAGAAGCAACTATCGCCTCGCTATCGTGAAGATGTAACAGTTGCTCCAAAGACAAATAAATTGGTTGATAAAGATATTGGTGATGATTTAGATCTTCTCCTGCAAGCAGTTGAATTAGTTATCGGTACTCAATTTGGTTCCACCTCAATGTTGCAACGAAAATTGCGCGTTGGATTTGCCAAAGCAGGGCGCTTGATGGATTTGATGGAATCGCGTGGAATTGTTGGACCATCCGAAGGATCAAAGGCTCGCGTGGTAATGGTCAAGCCCGATGAACTCGATTCCGTGCTCGCTACGCTGCGCGATTACTAAATTCACTTCTTATTAACCCAATCTGAGGACTAAAATCTGGGCTGATATTCGGTATTCATCTACTTTTCACTATTCATAGGGTGATTGCGCAACTACACTTATTGACAATCCGTGAGTATTATTTTGGTGAATTGTGAGTTGAAATGCCGCTGGGTGAGTTCTTAAGAGCCGCGCGTGAGAGCGCTGGGCTTAGCATTGACGAACTCGCAGAGTCAACCAGTATTCGACCTGGATTATTAAAGGAAATCGAAAAGAATAATTTTGTACACTGTGGTGGAGATACTTATGCTCGTGGACATTTGCGTAATATCGCACCAAAAATTTCAGTTGATGCGCAAACTTTGATCGATCTTTATATGGAAGAACATTCCACCGCGTCGCGAACTATTCATGGCATGTTGGTAGAAAATAATGTAACCAAATTTGTTACCGAACGTAAAAATCTTTCCTGGAAACCTCTCGCTATAGCTTCGATCATAATTTTGGCAGCCATCGCAGGTGCGCAAATTATTATATCTAACTCCAAAACTATGGTCACCCCTACAGTATCTGAATCTCTAACACCGCCGACGACAACTCCATCTGCCGAGCCAGCTCCAACGGTTGAAACAACAGTTGCGCCCGATGCAAATGGCAAAATGAATTTAACGATTGCCGCCACTCGTGGAAATTCAAATATAGATGTTGTTGTCGATGGTAAACATTTGTTCAAGGGCCTAATCTTTCAAGGTGATTCAAAAAGTTTCAACGCACCAGCTTCGATCAGTATTTATGTCAGCAATGCTGGAGATCTTGATCTAACACTCAACGGGAAAGCTCTTGCCCCGTTGGGAGAGCGTAATCAAGAGGTTCGAAAGACCTTCAGATCTAAGTAATTCACTTTGACCCTGTAAGATCTGCGCAATGAGCCGTACCGTTGCAATCGTCACTATGGGATGTGCCCGCAACGAAGTTGACTCCGAAGAACTTGCTGGAAGACTTGCCGCCGATGGATGGACACTTGTCTCCGATGTCGAGAATGCAGAAGTTGCAGTTGTAAATACATGCGGCTTTATTGAATCCGCTAAGAAAGATTCAATTGATGCGCTGTTAGAGGCAAATTCGCTCAAAGGCCATGGGAAAACACGTGCTGTGGTGGCCGTTGGTTGCATGGCAGAGCGTTACGGTCAAGAACTTGCCAAAGCTTTACCTGAAGCAGATGGCATTTTAGGTTTTGATGACTATCAAGATATTTCAGCACGCTTGCAATCAATTGTCTCTGGAAATGCGCACACACCACATGTGCCGCGCGATCGCAGATCGCTATTGCCAATTGCTCCTGCTGATCGTCCTGCTGCGCGCGATGAGGCTTATGCATCATCACTTGGCGCCGGTGGCTCACTCTTTCGCAAACGCTTAGGTGATGCTCCTTGGGCACCGCTTAAGATCGCATCTGGTTGCGACCGCCGCTGTTCTTTCTGTGCAATTCCGTATTTCAGAGGATCATTTATTTCCCGCAAGCCGACTGAAATAATTGAGGAAGGTCGCTGGCTTGCCAATAATGGCGTGAGCGAACTCTTCTTGGTTAGCGAAAATACAACTTCTTATGGTAAAGATCTTGGCGATTTAAAATTAATGGAAAAAATCTTGCCTGAGTTTGCCGCGATTGAGGGCATAGAAAGGGTACGCCTTTCATATTTACAGCCAGCCGAAATGCGACCATCGCTACTGCAAGCGATGATCGAATCCGAAAAAGTAGCTCCATACTTTGATCTATCTTTCCAGCACACCAGTCCGACAATTCTGCGCCGCATGCGTCGCTTTGGTGATTCTGAAAAGTTCTTACATCTAATAAATCAGATTCGCGCGCTATCTCCGGAGGCCGGAATTCGTTCAAACTTTATCGTTGGTTTTCCAGGTGAGACTCAAGCAGATTTTGATGATTTGGCTAACTTCATCAGTGCTGCAAAGTTAGATGCGATCGGCATTTTCGGGTATTCCGATGAAGACAACACTGAAGCGCTAGATCTGATCGATAAAGTCGATGAAGATTTGATTAAATCACGCGTCGAATCGCTGTCATCGCTAGCTGATGAGGTGGTTTCTATGCGCGCGGCAGCTCGTATCGGAGAAAATGTGCGGGTCCTTATCGAAGATAGCGAGCTACAAGAAGGTCGCGCAGCGCACCAGGGCCCCGAAGTAGATGGATCAACTTCGTTTATTAATACTAATTTCAAAGTTGGCCAATATATTGATGCGGTGATCATTGATTCTATGGGCGCTGATTTGGTGGCACGACCGCTGTGAACGTACCTGCATTCATCACACCAAACTCGTTAACTCTTGCACGTCTGCTACTGATTCCATTTGGAGCGATCGCCTTATTTATGAATGGTGGTGATGATTACAACTGGCAAATTATCTCCTGGTGGATCTTCTTCATCCTCGGCTTAACAGATATCGTCGATGGCAATCTGGCGCGCAGCCGTCAGCAAATTACCGAACTCGGAAAATTCTTAGATCCCGTGGCGGATAAAGCGATGGTTGGAACCGCGATGGTGTGTCTCTCGATTTTAGATCGCATGCCGTGGTGGATAACTATTGTAATTCTGGCTCGCGAGATAGGAATAACGCTATTTAGATTAGCGATAGTCAAACGTGGAATCATCCCAGCAAATAAAGGTGGAAAGATTAAGGCTACCTTGCAAAATTTTGGTACAGGATTTTATGTTTTGCCGCTCAACCCAGATTTGTATTGGTTTCGCGATGGATTTATGTATATTGCAATTGCCCTTACCGTCATAACTGGCGCGTACTATGTACGCTCGGCCTTTATCCGAGAAAGTTGATTGGAATTTCGTGGATATATCAAATGAGATATTGGGATTCGTTTCAGAAATCCATAACTCGCTACGTGCACGCGGTGAGACACTTTCAACTGCAGAATCCCTAACTGCCGGCGGACTTGGTTACGCGCTAACAATTGTGCCGGGCGCATCTGATGTCTTTCTAGGATCAATCACTGCATATCGACCTGATGTAAAAGTTACGCATCTAAAGGTGGAAGAGGGAACGATCGCCGATCATTCTGTTGTCAGTGAAAATGTTGCGACGCAGATGGGTCACGGGGCAAATAAATCTTTTGGATCAACATGGGCAATTGCGACAACTGGCGTTGCCGGTCCTGGTCCTGCCGATGGCTTCGAGGCCGGCAAAGTATTCATCGCTTTTGTTGGCCCGCTTACCCAGGTCATGGAACTTTCGCTCTCAGGTGAACGTGAAGTCATACGAAACGCCACCATAGCCAGCGCGATCGCCTCATTTGCCCGTATCCTTAGACAACGAGATAAAGGCTAGAGAAAGGGGCGGACCATCATGGCGTTATTACGCAGCGCAGTTGGACAGACCCTGCGCTCTGCTCGCACTGAACAATCTCGCACTTTGCGCGATGTTGCTCGTGAAGCTCGTGTCTCACTCGGCTACTTATCCGAAGTAGAACGCGGACAGAAAGAAGCATCTTCTGAGTTGCTCAACGCAATTTGCGAAGCGCTCGGCTTAACACTTTCAACTGTAATCGCCAACGTCTCCTTAGAGCTTAAAGTTCTTGAGACCGCGAAGTTGTCCGTTGTCGACGCTGCCTAAGTACGCCACTCAAGGCGCTACGCATCGCCGAACCGAAGGCGCAATTCTTGAAGGCACTAAAACTTTAATCGCAAAATTTGGTTTATCAAATGTTTCAATGATTGAAATCGCAGATGCATCCGAAGTATCACGCGCAACTTTATATAACCATTATCGCGATAAGAGTGCGGTCACGGCGGCGCTTATAACTGCCGAAGTCGAACATATGATTGAACTTGCCAATAGCGCGGGCACACCAGCTGACGCTCTTGAAAAACTTTCACTTTATATCTCAAGTGATCCCGCCCTTGCTGCAATGCGTATCCATGACAAGGCAGTTCTTACCGAGATGCTTTCGCATGCAGAACATCCGTTATATCTTGAAATTGCCAGATGTTTATTTACCGCCATCAAATCTGCTGCCGGCACAGGAATTGCGATGCGCTGGTTAATGGGGCAAGCGATGCAACCTTTGACGCCTGCCCAATCCCGCGAGCAAGCCGAACTCTTAGTCGATCGCACCCTTTTTTAGCTCTTACTTAGATGCGCATCTCTGATCTACGCGAGAGAATCACGCTCTCATTTGGTGAGACCTGGGCGCCCTCTTTCTGCAAAGATATTGCAATCAGCGAACTAGGCAGTCGGTCTGTAGATGAAGCACTAAAAGACGGTTTCGAAGCGGATGAAATTTGGCGAGCTGTGTGCAAGCAATGCCCCACCGAGACTGAAAAATACCGATAGATTCTTGACGTGGATTTCAAGTTAATCGCCGCTGCAATCGGAGTTCTCTTTGTCTTTATCTATGCCTTCGGTTCAGGAATCTGGGTTTCCTCATCGCCAGAATGGTATTCCTCTCTCAAGCGTCCATCTTGGCAACCGCCAAGCGCCATTATCGGATTGATCTGGCCTTACAACTTCACCGTTCTTGGCATTGCTTCTTTTCAAGTATCGAAATCTTTGACTAGATCTGAGAATATTACTTGGCTTGTCTTCTTTGGTTTGAGCATTGTCGCCGCCCTGACTTGGGCTAATCAATTCTATGTTCCACACAATTTCTTGTCTGCATCGATTGCTTTGACTTTGACCGCGCTACTGACACTTCCAATGCTCTTTCTAACATTTAAAGCATCGCTTGTTATGGGGCTATTGCTTGTTCCCTATCAAATTTGGGTAGCAATTGCCGCGAGCCTTGCCTGGGGATATTTAGCGAGAAATTAATTTAGTAATTGCTATTACTTTTAAACCGCAATAACTTCTAGAACCCACGGTTCCACGCCATCACTAGGCGTCAGGGCGCAGGGGTATTTCTCCGAAACGATGGCGTATAAATCCTCGGGGGTCTTTGGCACCGAACGTGACTGCAATAGCCAACGAGTTATTTCACCGCGGGTTTTCTTAGACATATGAGTGATGACTGTGCGAACGCCATCTACAACAGTTGAGATGCGAACCTCAACAGTTTTCTCAACGGGGGAGTGCCAGACTGTTTTGTAAGTCGATGAGCGGCAGTCCACAATTAAGCCCGTACTTATCGCATCCAGGATTTTGCCGACCGGTGCGCGCATCGCCTTGTTATCGATCTTCTCTTTATAGCTTTCAATTAACTGATCTGGCCGAACGGCGCCGTACTTGGCCGAGATGATTACAACCGATCCCGCCCCACGTTTCTTGGCCGCTGCGGACAGGCTGGGCCAATCCAGCGCCTGATACAAAACGCCGGTATAGACCGAAATGGCGGGTGTGGGCTTGACCGTCGCGCTCTTCTTCTCAGATGGCGGCAGCAGGATCAACACGTGGGCATCCTCCCAT
>SHVF01000003.1 GCA_009691135.1 Candidatus Planktophila sp. | reverse complement strand
TCAAAACCTGCCATAAAGCGATCAAAGACGCTTTTTTGCACCAAGATACGTGAACGCGCACAGCAATCTTGACCTGAGTTATCAAAGACAGCCCCCGGTGCTGCCGCTGCAGCGCGGTCAACATCTGAATCGGCAAAGATAACGTTTGCACTCTTACCACCTAATTCAAGAGTTACTCGCTTAACTTGGTCAGCGCATCCAGCCATAATTGATTTACCAACTGGAGTGGATCCAGTGAAAGAAATTTTGCGAACTGTTGGGTTTGTAACAAAGCGTGCACCGACAACACTTCCTTTACCAACAATTACATTTAGAACTCCTTCAGGAATTCCTGCAACGAGAGCTAGTTCGGCTAACCGAATAGCGGTCATCGGAGTTAACTCTGCAGGCTTTAAGACAACGGTATTTCCTGCAGCAAGTGCTGCTGCAAATCCCCAACTGGCAATAGGCATCGGAAAATTCCAAGGAACAATTACTCCAACAACGCCAATTGGCTCTTTGAAAGTTATATCAACACCGCCCGCAACTGGGATCTGCTTTCCGAATAACCGTTCTGGAGCACCTGCGTAATAGTTCAAAACATTGGCAACGTTGTCAGCCTCCCATAGAGCGTTACCTCGAGTGTGGCCGGAATTTGTGATCTCAAGTTGCGCCAACTCTTCGCGGTGAGTGGTAACAATGGCTGAGAATCTGCGAAGCAAATTGGCGCGATCGCCAGGGGAGACCTTTTCCCAAGTTAAGAAAGCTTTAGCCGCCTTAGCAATAATCTCATCAGTCTGTGCAATATCTGCTTCCTGCAGGCTGATAACTAACTTTTCAGTGGCAGGGTTGATTACATCAAATGTGGAAGACACGAATTAAAACCTTTCGAAGTTTCGGAATAGTTCCCAGTCGGTAACAGCCTTGCCATAGGCCGCTATTTCAACACGTGCCATATTGGCATAGTGCGCTTGCACTTCAGCTCCGAAAGTTTGCTTTACCCAATCACTCTTCTCCCAAAGTTCAAGAGCCTCTGGCATCGATGCTGGAACGCGTGAAGAGTCAGAGTCATATGCATTCCCTGTAAATGCAGGCTCTAACTTCAATTTGTTCTTAATGCCGTCAAGTCCTGCAGCGATGATTCCAGCAACCGCTAAATAAGGGTTTACATCCCCGCCAGGCACGCGGTTTTCTAGTCGCAAACCTGGGCCATGACCGACTAAGCGAAGTGCGCAAGTACGGTTATCGCGCCCCCAACGAATCGCAGTTGGGGCAAATGAGCCCGGAACGTATCTCTTATAAGAATTGATATTTGGAGCCAAGAGAATGGAAAGCTCACGCAAATGTGCCAACTGTCCAGCGATGAATTGGCGACCGATCTCGCTCATGCCGTGCTCTTTATCAGATTCATCGACCATGACAAGCTCACCTTTTAACCCACGGAAAGAGAGATGGATGTGGGATGAGTTACCTTCCTTTTCATTTGGCTTTGCCATGAAAGTTAAGGCATAGCCCTGTTGGTCAGCGATCTCTTTCGCACCATTTTTGTAAATGACGTGATTATCACAATTAGAAAGGGCGTCTGAATATTTAAAGGCAATTTCATGTTGGCCTAGGTTGCACTCACCCTTTACAGATTCAACGATCATTCCAGCAGTTGTCATCCCCATACGGATATCACGCAATAGAGGTTCAATTCGGGAACCGCCGAGGATTGAATAATCAACGTTGTATTGATTTACCGGAGTTAAATCTTTATATCCCTTGTTCCAAGCTTCTTCATAAGAATCTTTATAGACTACAAACTCCAGCTCAGTTCCGCACATAGGGACCATGCCAGCTTTTTCAAGTTCAGCAATTTGTTTGCGCAGAATCTGACGAGGGGAGGCAACAACATCTGTGTGATCAAGCCAAGCCACATCAGCCAGAATTAGCGCGGCACCTGGTTGCCAAGTAATTAGGCGGAGCGTATTTAGATCTGGAATGAGTGCGAAATCGCTGTAACCGCGTTCCCAGGAAGACATTTCATAACCTGCAACCGTATTCATATCGACATCTACGGCAAGTAAATAGTTGCAACCTTCGGTGCCATGCTTAACAACTTCATCAAGGAAGTATTGGCCGTGGATTCTCTTGCCAGTTAACCGACCTTGCATATCCGTCATGGCTACAACAACGGTATCGATGGTTCCATCTGCGACGAGAGCTTTTAATTTTTCTAAGGTAAGCGCGCTCATGTGGGTACTATTCCAGTTACTGCGCAGTCATGCCACCATCTGCCGAAACTATCGAGCCGGTCATAAAGGAACTCTCATCTGAGGCTAAAAATAGGACGACATTGGCAATCTCGCGACTGGTGCCGGGGCGGCCAATCGGCTGGAAAGAATCGATAGTTTTGTAAACATGTTCTAGGCCGCCTAGCATTTTGGCATGGGCATGGTTAATTGGCGTATCCACCCACCCTGGACAAATAGCGTTGCAGCGAATTCCAGTCTTGGCATAATCTAAAGCGATACCTCGCGTGAACATAACGATCGCACCTTTTGATGCAGAGTAGACGCTTAAGTAGGGTTCGGAGACGAGACCGTTAACGCTAGACATGTTAACAATGGAACCTCGCTGATTTTTTAGCATATGTGGCAATGCTGCCCTCGTTAAATACATTGCCCCTTTTACATTTACATTTAAGGTGCGATCAATTGTCTCGTTTGTCACTTCATGAAAGACGCCAGGTAAGTTAACTCCGGCGTTGTTAACCAAAATATCAACAGATCCATACTTTGTTGCGGTGGAATTAACAAGATCAGTACACGCTTGGCTATCAGCGATATCGATTCTATTTGCTTCGCCAACGAATCCTGCGCCTTTTATCTGCTGCGCTGTCCCAGTGGCTGCTTCCAAATTGATGTCCGCACAAATGACGGTGGCACCTTCTTCAGCAAGTCTGATTGCACTTGCCTGCCCAATTCCGGAGCCCGCTCCCGTAACTATCGCCACTCGATCTTGGACTCGTCCATTATCAGACATTGCGTCATCTCTTTTCAGTAAGAAGAAAACTGCCCTGTCGCGCAATTGGCGCGACAGGGCAGTTTACCTAGTTATCTTTATCTTTCATCGATAGTTCTGTGAGCTCCACGGAATGTCTTCTTAGCACCTGCTAGCCACCAGATGTAAGCGCCACCGATTACAACCAATAGCGCAATTGGCGCATAGTTTGCATCTCTGAGATCGAAATCTGGGGAGAACCAGTTGGCAGTTGGAACTACTGGAAGTACGAAGTAGATCGAAACCAGAATAATCTCGATTACGGCAACTGGTGCCATCCACTTGTAGTGCTTACCAAGATTCCACTGACCGACTTTAAATGAATCTCCAGCTTTAAATCGCAACCAGATTGGAATTGCGAAACCCGCGAAGAGTCCAATAACTGCAACAGATGTCACAGCATAGAAAGCAAGTGGTGCAACTCGATCTTCTACCTTAATCAAAGCGGGCAGAGTCAACACAGTTGCAAAGACACCAACAAATAAAGCTGCGTTACTTGGATTGTGATTCTTATCCAGTTTGCGCCAGAACTTATGTCCTGGGACCGCCTCATCACGTGAGAACGCAAAACACATACGAGATGCCGCTGTTACACAAGACATACCGCAGAAGAATTGCCCAAACAGAGTGACGACCATGATTAGTTTTGCCCAGAAGATAGGTAGAGAGGTGAGGAAAATGATTGGGGAGAACCCAAACCATTCATTCATGGCATCTACATTCGTTGCGGCATAAAGGAATGACAGAAGCAGAACCCAACCAGCGACTGCTGAATACGCTACAGCCTTCCAAAGTCCTTGGGCAGCAGCTTTACCTGCTTGACCAGTCTCCTCCGAAACGTGAGCTGAAGCATCGAAACCTGTGATGGTGTACTGAGTAAGCAAGAAACCAAGTGGGAGCACGTAGAACCAGTAGCCCAGTCCTTCAGTTGTTCCACCGTTCATGCCATTTAGATTAATTCTTTCAGTAAACATCCATGAAATGGTCTGGTGTTCAGTAGGAATGAATACCAGAATTAGAATGATTGCAGCTACTCCACCCACGTGCCAATAAACATTTATGGTCTGCAATTTGTGAATCACTTTTGCACCGTAAATGTTGATCAATACGTGCAGAACTATTGTTACCACAAAGACCGCGAAAATAAGATTCAAGTCAGTTGGGTATAAATTACTTAAATCTTTTGGATCAAAACCGCTCGAGTACATGTTCTTTGCAGTTACAAAAAACAGTGCAAATCCGTAGTCAACTGCTGCGGTCACGGCAACTAGTCCAATTAAATTGAGCCAGCCGGTCATCCATCCGTGGATTGGCTTACCCAGGTTAAAAGCCCAGTAATAAATACCGCCAGCTGTAGGCATAGCTGAAACGAGTTCAGCCATACATAAAGCGATGATCATGATCAGTGAAGCAATGACAGGCCAACCAATTGAAATTGCAACTGGTCCGCCGTTAGCCCATGCCTGACCGAATGTTGTGAAACATCCTGAAAGAATCGAAATAATTGAGAATGAAATTGCGAAGTTGTGGAATCCGCTCCACTTTCGGTCAAACTCTTGCTTATATCCAAGTTCGGCTAGTTGTGCCGCGTCTGCATCATGTGTATTTACCAATTGCATTCCTCCTGTGCCGCTTTAACCATGGAACACCGTGATCCATGGTTGTTGGTGCTGGATCGATGAAGGCCACCGAGGTAACCTTTCTACTTCAAGTGTGCCGCTAAAGGAAGAGGTTTTTGAGAAAATGTGCCGACTTTTAGGCTACGTGTCTTTGAAACCTGAATCCTTTGCGCAGGCGGTTGGAGAAAAGTTACCGGAATTTGTTCGCCTATCCTCTGTACATTGCGATGGTTGGGGTGTAGCCACCTTCGATCACGATTCCCAAGAGTCGCTTCTGATGCGCGCCCCCGAGATTGCGCAAGAAAGTCCTACCTTTCAAGAAACAATTTCTACAGTTAAGACAGATGGTGCGCTATTGCATCTTCGTTGGGCCACTTTAGGAATTGCGGTAAGTAAAGAAAATACCCATCCCTTTATTAGCCATGGTTATAGCTTCACTCACAACGGTGCTATCCATCCAGCAACCGCTCTGGACTCTGTAATTTCGCAGAAGTTTAAAAGTGAAATTCAAGGTGAGACAGATAGCGAAAGATATTTCTACTTTATTCTCAGCCATATAGAAAAACACGGTTTAGTCGAAGGTGTACTTAGCGCGGTTCGCGAGATTAAAGAAAATTACGATTTTTCCAGTATCAATGCAATGTTGATGACTGATTCGCATTTCATAACCATCTGCGAACATGATCCGGCACGGAAACCAGATTGGGCACTGGATGGGTATTACGACCTTTATTACAAGTTCAACGATGGGGATTTGGTCGTAGCATCTAGTGGTTGGGATCAGGCAGGCTGGAAGAATCTTCCAAATCATCATGTACTAGTTGTCGAACGAGCGACGCTTAATCAGCAGGTGCTAGCCCTCTAAAGCACCGATAGTCTTAGCGCATGGCCCGCACATATACAGTCGAGACTTACGGCTGTCAGATGAACGTGCATGATTCTGAACGTATTGCAGGTTTACTTGATGAGGCAGGTCATCTCCCCGTGGCGCCGGGGGAGCAAGCAGATATTGTCGTATTCAATACGTGTGCGGTCCGCGAGAATGCAGACAATAAGTTGTACGGTAATTTAAGTTTCTTGGCGCCAATCAAGAAAGCCAATCCCAATATGCAAATCGCTGTTGGTGGATGCCTAGCGCAGAAGGATCAAGCCATAATTTTAAAGAAGGCGCCATATGTGGATGTGGTTTTTGGTACCCACAACGTTGGGTCATTACCTGTGTTGCTAGAGCGTGCCCGAATTGAAGAAGAGGCGCAAATTGAGATTTTGGAAGCTCTAGAACACTTCCCTTCAACTCTTCCCGCCCGTCGGCTATCACCTTTCACTTCTTGGGTTTCAGTATCTGTTGGTTGCAACAACACCTGTACTTTCTGCATAGTTCCAGCACTACGTGGAATTGAAAAAGATCGTCCCGCTGCAGATATTCTCAAAGAGATACGTACGTTGGTCGCGCAAGGGGTTATTGAAATTACCTTACTTGGGCAGAATGTAAATGCTTACGGAGTTGAGTTTGGAGATCGTGGAGCATTTGCCAACTTGTTACGTGAATGTGGTGAGATTGAAGGTCTTGAAAGAGTCCGTTTTATGTCCCCGCATCCACGTGATTTCACTGATGATGTAATTGAAGTAATGGCGGCGACTAAAAATGTGATGCCGCATCTTCACATGCCGCTGCAATCGGGATCAGATCGTATTTTGCAAGAGATGCGCCGTTCGTACCGAAGTAGTCGATATTTGGGAATATTAGATCGCGTTCGATCAGCAATGCCAGAGGCGATGATTACTACTGACATAATCGTAGGTTTTCCTGGGGAGACGGAAGAAGATTTCCAAGCAACTATGGATTTAGCAACAGTGGCGCAATTTTCGGCTGCATATACATACAAATATTCGATACGCCCCGGGACCCCAGCCGGAGTTATGCCAAATCAAGTTCCTGCCGAGATAGTTGGAGAACGCTATACAAGGCTGCATGAACACCAACAGGCCATCTCTTTGGGCGTTAACCAGAAATCTATTGGTAGGAAACATCGCGCGCTTGTTTCAGAAGTTGAAGGTCGGCGAGATGCTGCGCAGTCACGTCTTACAGGAAAGACGGAAGATTTCCGTTTGGTTCACTTCGATGCCACCAGCAGCGCAAGACCTGGTGATTTTGTTGATTTAACTATTATTGATGCATCTGCTCACTATTTGATAGCGACAGAGACTGCACATATAAAGACCCGCGGGGGAGATGCCTATGCTGCCAATCTCGCACAGAGCGCTCCGCAGCCGTTGCTGCTGGGAATTCCTACCGTTAAATGAAGACGATCGTTATTTGTGGTGCGACTGCAACCGGAAAGAGTGATTTAGCCGTAGATCTTGCTAAAGAAATAGGCGCCGAGATAATCAACGCTGATTCGATGCAGATTTATCGAGGCATGGATATCGGGACAGCAAAACTTTCGGTTGACGAACGCAAGGGCATAACACATCATTTGCTCGATGTTCTAGATGTTAGCCAAGATGCGACCGTTGCTTGGTATCAAGAGTTAGCACGCAAAGCCGTGAGTGAAATCCATGGCGCAGGTAGGCACGCAATAATTGTTGGTGGTACCGGTCTTTATATAAAATCAATATTAGATGACTTAAATTTTCCAGATACAGATTCACAAGTTAGGCAACGGTTAACGGAGGAAGCAAAGATTTTTGGAATCGTTAGTTTATTTGAAAGACTTGCTCAACTTGATCCAGCTGCAGCAGCGGCAATAGATGTGCAAAATGAACGAAGGGTCATTCGGGCACTTGAAGTAATTGAAATTACTGGCAAACCATTTACTGCAAATCTGCCGCGCGAAGATAGTTCACGATATCTAGATGCAATGCAATTTGGACTGGTCATGGATCGAGCCGAACTTGGTGCACGTGTTGAAGCACGAATTGATCGAATGTGGGAACGTGGATTTGTAAATGAAGTCGATTCGCTGATTTCACTGGGAATTAATCAGGCAACAACTGCCCGCCGCGCTCTGGGTTATGCCCAGATTATTGCAATGCGAGCTGGAGAAATTTCCGAGCCGGCGGCGATTGAAGATACAAAGCGGGCAACTCGACAATATGTTCGCCGACAAGAGACTTGGTTCTCACGTGATGCCCGTATTCAGTGGATTTCACCATCGCAACCGCGTTTGGAAACAGTCATGATGAAGATAAACTCAGCAGTCTCATGACTCAGCCTCTGATCGCCACGTACGGACATGGCACTGAAAACGATTTTATATTGGTCTTTGACCCCGCGGATGAAATTTCCATCACCACGGCGCAAACGGCTGCGATTTGTAATCGCCTGACTGGAATAGGCGCAGATGGTCTGATCCGAATAATCAAGCGTGATGAGAAATGGTTTATGGATTATCGCAACGCAGATGGTTCTATTGCCGAAATGTGTGGCAACGGAATTCGGGTAATGGCGCGATACCTAGTACAAAGAGGTCATCAAAGCGAAGGAATATTTGCAATCAATACTCGCGATGGCATCAAACACCTGCGAGTTCCAACCACCGATGATATTTCGGTAAATATGGGCAAAGTCCTTGATGAAAATGAAGAAATTACCGCTTCCGTAGAAGGAAAGATCTGGAATGGCTACAACATAAATGTTGGCAATCCCCACGCTGTGGTCTTTGTAGAGAAAATTGAAGATGTTGGTTCACTTGAGGTTGCACCGATCGTTCGCCCCAAAGATTCTTATCCTGAAGGTGTAAACGTCGAGTTTGTTGAAATATTGCCAGGATACGAAGCAAAGATGCGCGTTCATGAACGGGGCAGCGGCGAAACTAAATCTTGCGGAACCGGCACTTGCGCAGTTGCCCTTGCTGCAACTCTGCACTCAAAAGAGGCGCTACCTTCGCGCTGGGTAATTTATCCACCAGGAGGTCGCCTAGTTGTAGACATTGATCCACATTCGAATGCAACTTTAACTGGACCGGCTTTGCTGATCTCTGATCACGACATAACGCAATACTTGCAGGAAGCATGAGCGCAGACGAGTCACGTAATAATGATTTATTTGAAGAACTATTGCGCGAAAGTGCGCGAGTAGCTGCAGATTTTGACGCTGATGAGAGCGATTACGAAGTTAGCTCACAAGCAGATTTGGAAGACCGCCATGCGCTGCGTCGCGTCAAAGGTTTTTCAACACAGCTACAAGATATTTCAGAGGCTGAATATCGCCAGTTACAACTAGAGCGCGTTGTCTTGGTAGGTGTCTGGACTGAAGGTAGCGCTGAGATGGCTGAAAATTCATTAGCAGAGTTGAAAGCGCTAGCCGAGACTGCAGGTTCTGAAGTGTTAGATGCTTTGATTCAGCGACGCGATAAACCAGATCCGGCAACATATATAGGTTCGGGAAAAGTTGTGGAACTGCGCCAAATAGTTGCATCAACTGGTGCCGATACTGTTATTTGCGATGGCGAACTATCTCCTTCGCAATTGCGCCAACTAGAAGATAAATTGAAAGTAAAAGTTGTTGATCGTACTGCTTTAATTCTGGATATTTTTGCCCAGCATGCCAAGAGTAAAGAAGGCAAAGCGCAGGTTGAATTAGCGCAGATTGCATATTTGCTACCAAGACTTCGCGGCTGGGGAGATTCACTTTCTCGCCAAGTTGGTGGCCGTGCAGCAGGTGGTGCCGGAATTGGTGGTCGTGGCCCTGGTGAGACCAAAATTGAAACTGATCGGCGCAGAATTCGGGACAAGATGGCCAAACTACGTCGAGAGATAGCCGAGATGAAAGTTTCGCGTGATACCAAACGACAAGAACGCAAGCGTTTTAATATTCCGTCCGTTGCAATTGCGGGTTACACAAACGCTGGCAAATCATCGCTTTTAAACAAATTAACTGATGCAGGAGTGTTAGTCGAAAACGCACTCTTTGCAACCTTGGATCCTACGGTGCGAAAGACGCAGACTGCAGATGGCCGGATATATACCCTTTCTGACACTGTGGGTTTTGTCCGTCACCTTCCGCATCAATTAATTGATGCATTTAAATCAACACTTGAAGAAGTATCAGCTTCTGATCTAATTGTTCATGTCGTTGATGGTTCGCACAGTGATCCTTTTGAGCAAATCCGTGCCGTACGCGAAGTAATCACCGAAATTGGCGGTGGAGATATTCCGGAGATTATTGCCATTAATAAAGTAGATGCCGCTGACCCAGAAGTCGTGATGGAGATTTTGCGTAAAGAAAAGAATAGTTTTGCATTTTCGGCTCGGACTGGATTTGGAATTGAAGGATTGGTTCAAGCAATTGAAAAATCTTTGCCTCATCCAAATATTGAAGTCACTGTGACAATTCCATATGATCGTGGAGATTTAGTTAGTGCAATTCACGAAACTGGCGAGATTCTCAGCGAGGAATATGTCGAAGTGGGAACTTTGATACATGCATTTGTCGATGGAGGACTGGCTAAAGCGATAGAGAACGCGGTGAAATAAGGCCATTGGTGCGTAAATCACCTTTGAAAAGCGGGAATATATGCGACACGCCGAAGGTTGTAACAACAAATATCGGGTAAATGCGCAATTATGCGCCCGTTCAGCCTTTCTCAATGGAGAAGAGGTTTTTAATTGGTGGAAGTGAGGTGAGAGCAGTGGCAACAGATTACGACACCCCCCGAAAAACGGATGAGGAACTCCACGAGGAGTCGCTAGAAGAGTTAAAGGCAAAGCGTGTCGATGCTCAATCCGGACAGATTGATGTCGATGAAGCAGAGGCGGCAGAAAATCTCGAACTTCCTGGCGCAGATTTATCTGGTGAAGAACTTGCAGTCCGAGTAGTTCCAAAGCAAACAGACGAATTTACTTGTTCACGTTGTTTCTTGGTGCATCACATAACTCAGCTTGCAAAGGGCGAAGGGTCCAAGGCAGTATGCAAAGAGTGCAGTTGATCTAATTACTGTTTTGTAAGCAACGCGGCGAGTTTCTCGCCGCGTTTGCTCGTTATAAGCCAATAAGGTGTGGAATCGCGCGGATCATTTACTTCAATTTTGATTCCCTTAGAAGTCCAGAATTTAATCGCTAAGAATGCTGCAGGGTCGGCATCTCGCGTACGCAATAAGCGCATCGCATCAGAATCCAAGACTGTAACTTTTCCTAAGTACTTAAGTTCAATGTGCGACTTATCTATTCGCAATTCGTTCTGATCTACGCGAATCCTTGAGGTTAAGGATTGGGCAATGAAGGGGATAGCTAATGTCGCTATGGCGAAAGTAACAATCGTCGCAGTTGTGTCCAAAGCAGCCCAGATTGCGATTACGAGCGATAAAAACATGAAATAAATAAAGGCGAGCACCCAGATAGGCGGGCGGAGTACTTCCGTGAATATCACAATCGCAGTCTAGATCAAGTAAAGTGAGCGCATGAGTCGAGTAGCAAGCACCACGCCTCCAGAAGGAGTGATCATTCCAGATCGCCACCCCAAAGCTCCCGAGATCGGAACCAAAATTCCATCTCACTTTGGCCATTGCTTTGGTTGTGGTGAATTGCATCCGACCGGATTGCATTTAGTTGCGCACGCTGGCGCTGGCGCAGATCTAACCGCAGAGTTCACAGTTACTGAAAATCATCAAGGCGCTCCAGGTTTGGCACATGGCGGTTTGTTATCACTTGCATTCGATGAAGCACTTGGAAAGTTGATGTGGCTAATTCGCGCTCCCGCAGTGACGGCACGGTTAGAAACTGATTTTCTAAAGCCAGTTCCGATGGGAACAACGATTCACATAACGGCACGAATTACCGGCCAGGTTAATCGCAAGGTTTACACCGCTGCTGAAGGACGCCTTGGTGGTGCAGATGGTGAAATAGCAATTAAAGCGGCGGCGCTATTTGTAGTCGTTCCGATGTCGCACTTCTTAGAAAATGCTCCTAAAGAATATTTAGAACATATTGCAAAGACCCCAGAGATCTTGGCATTTGTGGATCCTGAATTTGAGATCAATCCATAATGGGCGTAAAAGTTCTGGTTACTCGTTTAGATCCTGACTTGCCCTTGCCAACTTATGCCAAAGGCGGAGATGCAGGCGCTGATTTGGTCGCCCGAGTGGATGTAACTCTGGCTCCCGGTGAACGAGCTCTTGTTCCAACAGGAATCTCAATTGCGCTACCCAATGGTTATGTTGCGCTGGTCCATCCCAGATCTGGGTTAGCAATTAAGCACGGTGTGACCATGGTGAATGCTCCGGGAACAGTTGATGCAGGCTACCGTGGTGAGTTACAGATAATTCTAATTAATCACGATCCTAAAGAGAGTATTACATTTAAACGTGGAGATCGAATCGCGCAATTAGTTATTCAACAAGTAGAACGTGCCGACTTTGTAGAAGTAGAAAATTTGCCAGGATCCGGTCGCGGCGCCGGTGGATTTGGGTCAACTGGAAGATGATGAGCCAGATACCCAGCGGAGGCGAAAGAGCCGATAAAGATAAAGTCCTAGCTGCTTTTGGCGGCAAGAAAGGTTTAATCGATTCCGGTATTCCTTCAATTATTTTCCTAGTTGTCTTTAACGTGGCCGGTGGTCTGCGCCCGGCTTTGATCGCCTCCCTTATCGTCTCGGCTGCGTTGACAATTATTCGCTTAGTAAAGCGCGACACTATTCAACATGCAATCTCGGGGCTCATCGGCTCTCTAATCTGTGCCTGGTTTGCTAATCGAACTGGTAACGCGAGTGATCTATATATTCCGAAGTTACTAACAAACTTGGGTTACGGAAGCGTGTACTTACTCGCAAATCTGGCAGGTTGGCCGATATTGGGAGTTCTTTTAGGTCCCATTTTGGGCGAGAACTTAACTTGGCGCAAAGATCCTGCTCGTGCCCGCGCCTACAAGCGAGCAAGCTGGCTCTGGGTCTTGATGTTCTTTACGCGAATTGCAGTGCAGTACCCAATTTATAGAAGCGGTAACGTTAATTTACTTGGAACGGTAAACCTGGCAATGGGGTACCCACTCTTTTTAGCAACCGCTTATGGTTCGTGGATGATTTTAAAGAGCGTGCCAACAACTAAATCACACAATTAGTTAGCCAGCAATAAGGTAGTTAGCCAGCAATAAAGCAGGATTTGATTAAACCTTCAGCAGTTGTTGAAGCAACAAATAGAAGTTCGTCACCTGCGCTGAAAACATCTGTTGGAGTCGGTGTGATTACTCGTCCATCGCGAACAATGGCCGCCAATGAAGCATCATCTGGAAGCTCAATTTCCTCAACTGTCTTTCCGATACAACTAGAAGTATCAGGCAGCGTTAACTCGACTAAGTTGGCTTGCCCCTTTCGGAATGAGAATAAGCGAACAACATCGCCAACGCTGACCGCTTCTTCAACGAGGGCTGAAATTATTCTTGGAGTCGACACCGCAACATCTACACCCCATGAAGAATCAAATAGCCATTCATTCTTTGGATGATTAATACGCGCGACAACGCGGGGAACACCATATTCTGTCTTAGCAAGCAAAGATGCAACCAAATTAACTTTGTCATCACCAGTTGCGGCAACCAAAACCTGGCAGTTATTTAGAACTGCCTTGTCCAGCGAAGTAATCTCACATGCATCAGCCATCAACCATTCAGCATCGGGAACAGATTCCATTTTGAGCGCTTTAGGATCACGGTCGATAAGAAGTACTTGGTGACCGTTATCTAGAAGTTCGCGCGCGATTGCTCGGCCAACATTTCCGGCTCCTGCGATAGCAATTCTCATGAATGATCCTTCGGAGAGCGCGCCAAAATTTCCTCGACTTTGCCAATATCCTCATCGCGCACAGTTACGTGAATTAGATCGCCTTCTTGAAGAACAGTGTGAGTATCTGGAATTAGACCTTCACCTAGTCGAGTAATGAAGGCGACCCGGGACTCGGTTCTGGCTTCAAGTTCTGCAATTGGTGATCCAAACCAATCTTTATGAGGATGCATCTCACAAAGTTGTATCGATCCGCTGGCATCGCGCCATTCAGAACGTGATCCTTCCGGAACAAGGCGACGCAAAATTTGATCTGTTGCCCAAATAACTGTGGCAACTGTTGGAATGCCAAGGCGTTGATAAATTTCTGCACGACCTGGATCATAAATTCGAGCAACTACATTTGCAACGCCATAAGTTTCCCGAGCCACTCGCGCTGCTAAAATATTTGAATTATCGCCATTGCTTACAGCTGCAAAGGCATCAGCAGTTTCGATCCCTGCCTCCAGCAAAGTATCGCGATCGAAACCCACGCCTGAGATGGTGCGACCTTTAAAGTCAGGGCCAAGACGACGAAAAGCTTCGCGAGATTGGTCAATTATCGCAACTGAATGTCCAGCGGCTTCAAGTTCGGTGGCTAAAGAAGAACCAACGCGACCGCATCCCATAATCACAACGTGCACAAGGTCAACACTACCCCCTTAGGCTTGGCTTTATGACATCAAAAGAGGCTAACCCACGAAATCCTGCAGATCGTGTAGACCTCGCGGTTGGAGATCGTTATACGGTCACTGTTGAAAAAGTGGCACATGGTGGCCACTTCATTGTTCGACACCTGGGCGCTGTGATTTTTGTACGCCACGGAATTCCGGGCGAAGAGGTAGAAATAGAAATCACCGGTATTGGAAGTTCATTTAATCGCGCCGATGTAGTCTCGGTTATTACTCCATCGCCCGATCGTGTGAGTGCACCTTGTCAATTTGCGCACCGCGCAGGTTGTGGTGGCTGCGATTTTCAACATATTTCGCTACCTCGTCAACGCCAGTTAAAGAGTGAGGTAATCACAGAGCAATTTTTTAGAATTGCTAAGCAAGATATCAAAGTTGATGTTGAAGAGGTTGGTGCTGCCCTTGGCTATCGAACTCGTTTTAATGGCGTAACAACGCGCAATGGAGATTTGGGATTCAAGCAGGCACGCAGCAACAAGGTAATACCGGTCAGTGATTGTCGAATTCTTACACCCGAAATGAAATATCAAGAACTTAGCTCCAGGCGTTGGAAAGGCGATTTACGAGTTGAAGTTTCGATCTCTTCAACTGGAGAACGCACGATTGCGACTGGCTATTCTCGAGATGACTCACCTGTCCGTACCAGCGAAGGCCCTGATGTCGGAAAGTATGAAGTAAATGGATTTGCCTTAGAAGTTTCCCAGCGCTCCTTTTGGCAGAGTCACAAATTAGCACCCACCGTTCTTGCAAAAGCTCTGCTGGAATATGCAAAATTGCAGCCAGGTGACAAAGTTCTGGATCTATATGGTGGGGTCGGTCTATTTACTTCACAATTTCTAGAAGCGGTTGGAGATTCTGGAAGCGTTGATCTGGTCGAAGGTAGCAAGAGTGCGACCGCTGATGCGATACGTAATTTTGCAAATTTCTCAAATGTTTTAGTCCACACAGGCGATGTTGCAAAGTTACTGCCGCGTTTTTCTAAAGCAGATGTCATAGTCCTTGATCCGCCGCGCGAGGGTGCGGGTAAAGATGTAGTTACTGCAATGGTTGCGCTAGCGCCAAGATCCATTGTTTACATCGCCTGTGATCCAGCCGCCTTAGCGCGAGATACAACATACTTAGGGGAAGCGGGATATAAATTGCAGCAAATGCGTGCTTTTGACCTATTCCCTATGACACACCACATCGAATCTGTTGCGTTATTTGCTCCAACTAAGGTATCTTGATGTCAAGATAAAATGAGTTGAGGAAAATATATGAGTAAGAATTCGTTAGGTGCCAAGAAGAATTTAAACGTTGCTGGAAAAGACTTTGAAATATTTGATATCTCCAAGGTCGAAGGAGCAACCAACCTGCCATTCTCGCTTAAAGTCCTTCTAGAGAATTTACTTCGCACGGAAGATGGCGCAAATATCACTGCCGAACATATCAAGGCTCTGGCGCAATGGGATCCATTAGTTGAGCCAGATACCGAAATTCAATTCACTCCAGCGCGCGTCATCATGCAAGATTTTACTGGAGTTCCTTGCATCGTTGATTTAGCAACTATGCGCGAGGCAATTGTTGATCTTGGGGGAGACCCAGCAAAAGTAAACCCACTGGCACCTGCAGAACTCGTTATTGACCACTCAGTTATTGCAGATGTTTTCGGGACCAAAGATTCATTTGAGAAGAACACTGATATTGAATACAAACGCAATCGCGAGCGTTATCGCTTCTTGCGCTGGGGGCAAAGCGCCTTTGATGAATTTAAAGTTGTTCCACCAGGAACCGGAATTGTTCACCAAGTAAATATCGAATACTTGGCACGAGTTGTTATGACTCGTACCGTAAACGGAGTTTTACGCGCTTATCCAGATACCGTTGTCGGTACTGATTCCCATACAACTATGGTCAATGGACTCGGCGTCCTTGGCTGGGGCGTAGGCGGAATCGAGGCGGAAGCAGCGTTACTTGGTCAGCCAGTATCGATGTTAATTCCACGCGTTGTCGGATTTAAATTAAGCGGATCACTTCCTGTCGGAACAACTGCTACAGATATGGCGCTAACTATCACAGAGATGTTACGAAAGCACGGAGTTGTCGGAAAGTTTGTGGAATTTTACGGTCCAGGTGTGGTCTCAGTTCCAATGGCTAACCGCACGACAATTGGCAATATGAGTCCCGAATACGGTTCAACTTGTGCCATCTTCCCAATCGATGACGAAACCTTGCATTATTTGCGATTGACCGGTCGCAGCGAAGATCAAATCGCACTTGTTGAGCAGTATGCCAAGGCGCAAGGAATGTGGCATGACCCGAATGTTACGCCACGTTTTTCAGAGCATATCGAACTCGATCTTTCGACAGTTGTTCCTTCAATTTCTGGACCAAAGCGCCCGCAAGATCGCATTTCACTGAGCGCATCAAAGAGTTCATTTGAAAAAGTTCTGCCTACCTACTTCACAGGTAAGACTGGCAAAGAGGCTTATCCCGTAAACGTTGGAAGCAAAGCCACAACAATTAAAAATGGTGATGTTGTAATTGCATCAATTACATCTTGCACAAATACTTCTAATCCATCAGTAATGATTGGCGCGGCGCTACTTGCCAAGAAGGCGGTAGAACGCGGGCTCGTATCCAAGCCTTGGGTAAAGACAACGCTTGCTCCTGGATCAAAAGTAGTTACTGATTATTATGACCGGGCAGGACTTACCCAGTACATGGAAGCCCTTGGCTTTAACTTAGTTGGCTACGGTTGTGTAACTTGTATCGGCAACTCGGGTCCGTTGCCAATAGAGATTAGTAAGTCAGTAAATGAGCATGATTTAGCGGTAACCGCCGTGCTATCGGGCAACCGAAACTTTGAGGGTCGCATCAGCCCTGATGTGAAGATGAACTACCTCGCCTCGCCTCCGCTAGTTGTTGCATACGCGCTAGCTGGAACCATGAACCATGATTTTGAAAAAGATTCACTTGGTACCGATAAAGATGGCAAGGAAGTTCTCCTAGCGGAGATTTGGCCAAGTGCGCAAGAGATTCAGGAGGTGATTGATTCTTCAATCTCCTCTGAAATGTTCAAGAAAGATTATGCAACGGTCTTTGATGGTGATCACCGCTGGAAGTCTCTAGATACGCCAACTGGTAAAACTTTCGAGTGGGATGCGCAGTCTACTTATGTGCGCAAGCCTCCTTACTTTGATGGCATGCCAGTTAATCCAACGCCAGTTACAGATATTGCTGGAGCACGAGTGCTGTTAATTTTGGGAGATTCCGTAACAACAGACCACATTTCTCCAGCTGGAAATATTAGAGCCGATTCTCCCGCTGGCAAGTATTTGGAAGCACAAAACGTTGCTCGTGCTGACTTCAACTCTTACGGCTCTCGTCGCGGAAATCACGAAGTGATGATCCGTGGAACTTTTGCCAATATTCGCCTAAAGAATTTGTTGTTAGATGGAGTCGAAGGTGGCTTTACCAGAAATTTCCTAAGTGGTGGAGATCAAGAAACGATTTACGATGCATCCGTTTCTTATCAAAGCGCGGGCGTTCCGCTAATTATTTTGGCGGGTAAGGAATACGGATCTGGTTCTTCGCGCGACTGGGCGGCAAAAGGCACCGCACTTCTTGGAGTGCGCGCTGTCATTGCAGAAAGTTTTGAACGTATCCACCGTTCAAACTTAATTGGAATGGGAGTCCTGCCGCTGCAATTTAATGATGGAGACACCGCGAAATCACTTGGTCTCTCAGGAAGTGAGACATTTGCGATCTCTGGCATAACCGAACTAAATAACGGTGGCGTTCCTAAAGAAGTGAAAGTCAGTGCAGGGGATAAGACCTTCAAAGCAAAGGTGCGTATCGATACGCCAGGTGAAGGTGATTATTATCGCCATGGCGGGATCATGCAGTATGTACTCCGCCAATTACTGCAGTAATCGGGGGGTAGAGATTGCTCGCTGCTCGCGTAAATATCGCGAAAAAAGGGATCGCAAACTAGACTTTAGCCATGCTTGAGTCAATTAAAAGTCCTGCCGATATTAAGGCTCTGGATAGCGCTCAACTAATTGCTCTGAGTGAAGAGATTCGCCATTTTTTGATTGAAAAAGTTTCTAAGACCGGTGGACACTTAGGTCCCAACTTAGGCGTTGTTGAATTAACTCTAGCAATTCATCGCATCTTTGATTCACCGCGTGATGTTGTGCTCTTTGATACTGGCCATCAATCCTATGTTCACAAAATACTCACTGGGCGTGTGGCAGATTTTGATAGTCTGCGCCAACGTGGCGGAATTGCGGGTTACCCAAATCGCAGCGAGAGTGAGCATGATGTTATTGAGAATTCGCATGCGTCAACTGCGCTCTCTTGGGGTGATGGGATTTCCTATGGCTTCGCGCAAACTGGTCAGACCGATCGCCACGTAGTTGTAGTTGTAGGCGATGGCGCCCTTACTGGTGGCATGTCTTGGGAAGCACTTAACAACATTGCAGCAACCGAAGTTCGCAACTTAGTAATTATTGTTAACGATAACGAGCGTTCTTATTCGCCAACAATTGGTGGCTTGGCCACTTACTTATCAACTTTGCGCCTTACTCGTGGTTATGAACGTTTTCTCGACTGGGGTAAAGATGTTCTGCATAAGACTCCAGTTATTGGAACTCCGATATATGAAACGCTACATGGCGTGAAAAAAGGTATTAAAGATATTGTCGCCCCACAAGGCATGTTTGAAGATCTTGGCCTTAAATATATGGGGCCAATTGATGGTCATGACATAACTGCAATGGAAAAAGCGTTGCAGAAGGCTAAGGTATTTGGTGAGCCTGTGCTGATTCATGCGATTACCGAAAAAGGACGTGGCCATAAGCCTGCGATGGATGATGAAGCCGAGAAATTCCATGCCGTTGGCATAGTTGATCCGGCAACCGGTGCGCCGCTTTCAAAGAGCGTCACAAGCTGGACGAAAGTTTTCTCTGAAGAATTAATTGAAATTGCGCGTGAACGCAAAGATATAGTCGCTATCACGGCGGCAATGCTCGGGCCAACTGGTTTGTCTGCCTTTAAAAAAGAGTTCCCAAGTCGCACAATTGATGTCGGTATAGCCGAACAACACGCTGTAACGAGTGCGGCGGGTATGGCATTTGCAGGACTGCATCCAGTGGTTGCAATTTATTCGACATTCTTAAACCGCGCATTTGATCAACTCTTACTCGACGTGGCACTTCATAAGGCAGGAGTCACTTTTGTTTTAGATCGTGCCGGAGTAACGGGTGATGATGGACCATCTCACCACGGTATATGGGATCTTGCGCTGACCGGGATTGTCCCAACAATGCATGTAGCCGCACCGCGTGATGCCGCTCGATTGCGAGAGACGCTACGCGAAGCAGTTGATATTTCTAACGCACCTTCCATGGTTCGCTATCCAAAGGGCGCCGTGCAAAGTGATATTCCAGCCTTTGAACGTCGTGATGGTATAGATGTTCTTTATCGGGGGGAAAGTGCAGATGTACTTTTGGTAAGCATCGGTGCCATGGCTGCGATTTCAGTAGAGGCCGCATCTATGGCTTATCGCGAAGGTGTTGGTGTAACTGTTATTGATCCTCGTTGGGTAAAGCCGCTTCCCAGCGCACTTGTGACGATTGCTCAAAGATATAAGAGCGTTGTTGTTTTAGAAGATGGCATTAAGCATGGCGGTATTGCAAGTTCAATATCTGAAATGTTCCGTGATGCAGGTTTAACTACGCCAATTCATTCAATTGGAATTCCGCTTGAATTTATTGAGCACTCAAAGCGTTCTGAAATCATGAACGATCTCGGGATTACGGCGCAGAACATCGCAAGAAGTATTGTCGAGTGGAACAGTTCTACTTCAGAGTCGGCTATGGAAGAGATGCAATACCCGGTGAATGAAAGCGCTGACCGCAAATAGCGTCGCTAATTCCTTCACGATCTAGGTAAGGCAAGATTCCTCCGAGATGCATCGGCCAACCTGAACCCATCAACATACAGAGATCAATTTCTGCAGCCGTTGAAACTATGCCTTCATCTAGCATCATGCGCGCCTCAGTCGCCAAAGCTTTCAGTGCGCGATCGCGAACCTGCTCGGCAGTTGATGCAATATTTCCTTGTTTGATTAGCGCTAGCGCCTCAGGATTGGCGCTAAATTTTCCATCTGCGCCTTTAATGTAGAAGTTTCGAACCTTGCCAGCAACCATTGCCTGCATCGTAGGGGAGATGCGATAGCGCGGACCAAGGTTTTCATGCAAGGTTTGCGAAACATGAAGTGCAACACCGGGACCCACCAGATCTAGAAGTTCAAATGGAGACATTGGGAATCCGATACTGCGCATTGCGTTGTCTGCAATTTCTGGGGCAGTACCTTCATCAACGGCATCAGTTACTTCTCCCATAAAGCGCGTTAAGAGGCGATTAACGACGAATCCAGGAGCATCTTTACAAATGATCATCGTCTTCTTTAACTCTTTACCAACGCTGACTGCAGTTGCAGTTGTTGCATCATCAGTCTTTGATGTGCGCGCTACTTCTAGAAGTGGCATGACAGCAACTGGATTAAAGAAGTGGAAGCCAATTACGCGCTCCGGATTCTTAAGTCCTTCACTCATTCGCTCCACAGAAAGTGATGAGGTATTAGTTGCTAAGACGCACTCTGGGGAAACGATAGTTTCCAGCTTTTTAAATAACTCCTGCTTTAGGGAAAGTTCTTCGAAGATCGCTTCGATTATAAAATCACATCCTGCGAATGAATTTTGATCCGCAGAGCCGCTAACCAAGAGCGAAAGTCGGTTTGCGCTCTCTTCGCTCATGCGCTTCTTTTCTACCAACTTCGCGAGTTCGTTCTTTACCCAGGCCACGCCCTTATCGGCACGTTCTTGATCAATATCGGTCATTACAACAGGGCACTTGAGATTACGTAGCAGAAGCAGCGCAAGTTGTGAGGCCATAAGGCCGGCACCAACTACTCCAACTTTGCCTACCTTGCGAGCCAAGGCAGGTTTTGGCGCACCCTCAACTTTCTTACGCTTCTTCTGGATTAAATTGAATGCATAGAGTGAAGCGCGCAGGGGATCGGCCATTGTTAAATCGGCCAACGCTTGATCTTCGGCATCAAAGCCGGCACCGCGAGTATTAGAGCGAGCAGCTTCAATTAGTTCTAGTGCGCGCATCGGAGATGCGATTTTGGCCCCACCGTATTTCTTGAGTGCAGCAGCCTTACCTGTGGCAAGTGCTGCATCCCAGGCAGGATCCTGTGAATAATCTTTACGTTCTACCTTCGTTGCACCACTTAAGACTTTTGCCGCGAATGAGACGGAACGTTCCAGGAAGTCAGCAGGCTCGTAGACTGCATCGACTACACCAAGTGAGAGCGCATCTGTAGCCTTCATCATCGTGTTGTTATTTAACGCATTTAACATGATCACTTGGATTGCGCGTTCTGGTCCGATTAATTTAGGCAAAATGGTTGCCCCACCCCATCCGGGTACTAACCCTAGGAAAACTTCAGGCAATCCCGTGAATGCAGTTGATGCGAGAGTGCGATAGTTGCAATGCAGACCAACTTCGAGCCCGCCACCAAGAGCTAGACCGTTTATAAATGCAAATGTTGGAATCCCACATTCATCTAAGCGACGAAATACATCGTGGCCAAGTTTTCCGATGGCAAGTGATTGTGAGCGCTCTGAAAGAAAGGAGAGCGCTGAAAGATCGGCTCCTGCAGCAAAGATAAAAGGCTTACCAATGATGCCGATCGCAGCAGGGGAGCGGCCAATTGCATCGGTGATTGCAGCATCCAAGGCTATAAGTGACTGAGCACCGAAGGTATTGGGGCGGGTGTGATCTAGACCGTTATCTAAAGTGATCAACGCTAAGGAGCCAGTAAAACCAAATAGCGTTAGATCAACATCGCGGACAAGTGCGTTGGTAATGACTTCTTCTGGTGCACCTTCAGGTAATTTGATTTCGGTAGTCATCACTTTGAACCTCCTGCAAAGTGTGGGTTCTCCCAGATAACGGTGCCGCCCATGCCAAGTCCAATACACATTGTTGTGAGTCCGTAACGCACTTCTGGGTGCTCTTCAAAGGCGCGCGCCAAGTTCAGCGCTAAACGGATTCCGGAAGAGGCCAATGGGTGGCCGACTGCAATCGCACCGCCATAAGGATTTACACGGGGATCGTCATCGGCAATTCCAAAGTGATCAAGGAATGCAATTACCTGTACAGCAAATGCTTCATTGACTTCAAATGCACCAATGTCTTCAATCTTTAGACCTGCTTTTGCAAGAGCCTTAATTGTGGAAGGCACTGGTCCGTAGCCCATAACTTCTGGTTCTACTCCAGCAAATGCATAAGAAACCAATTTGGCTTTAATAGTTAGCCCAAGTTCTATCGCTTTATCTTCACTCGCCAGCAACGCAGCAGTTGCGCCATCATTTAACCCTGATGAGTTTCCAGGCGTAACGCGGCCAGCTGCGCGGAATGGAGTCTTCAGCGTTGCCAGGCCTTCCATAGTTGTTGTTGGGCGTGGTGGCTCATCAACTGTTGCAATGCCCCAACCCATCTCAGGAATACGTGCAGCAGTTGGAATCAAATCACGTTGAATCTTTCCGGCAGCGTATGCTGCAGCAGTTTTCATCTGTGAGTTGTACGCATAGCGATCGGCGCGCTCTTTCGTTAATTGTGGAAAACGATCATGCAGACGTTCTGCCGTTGCTCCCATGGCGAGCGCATCTTGTTCAACAATTCGCTCAGCTAGAAATCTTGGATTGGGATCAATGCCATCACCGATTGGATGATTTCCCATATGTTCAACACCGCCAGCAATTGCGATATCAATTGAACCGATTGCAATTGCGCCAGCAAGAGTTGTCATAGAAGTCATTGCACCAGCGCACCAACGGTCAACTGAATAACCTGGCACGGTATTTGGTAGTCCTGCTAAAAGTGAAACGCTACGCCCTAAGTTCATTCCTTGGTCACCTGTTTGCGTCGCAGCAGCGATTGCAACATCTTCGATGGCGCTAGGTGCAACCTTCGGATTGCGTTCAAGTAAACCGCGCATGGCGCGAACCATTAAGTCATCGGCGCGGGTGCCGGAGTACATGCTGCCGGCCTTACCAAATGGGGTGCGAACAGCATCAACTAGGACCACGGTGCGAGACATTTGTGCCACTTTCTTTATTGAATCTACGAGTATGAGTACCTTCTCGGGACAGGTTACTCGCCAGTAGGCAAAAGTGGAACAGGCGCGACTAGGCGGAAACGGCCACCTTTGTGGATTGGCTCTTATTTGAGAGATACGGAACCAATACAGCGGTTAAGTATGCGCCCCAAGCCAAGATCTGCACCCAAGAAGTAGTCGTATCGAATCCGACAGCGCCGCCTAAGAGTGAAGCCAGGATTGATTCCTTTGCAATCCAAGGAGTTACATCCCAAATAAAGTCATCCGCGCCAGGCAACCAACCAAGTTCTTGGAACTCGTGAACTCCATAAGAGAGAACGCCGGCGGCAACAATAATTAATGCAACGCCAGTAATGGTGAAGAATTTAGAAAGATCAATTTTTACCGAGCGGTTGTAAATTAAATATCCAAGTGCGACTGCAAGTGCTAAGCCTAAAACCAGACCGAGAGTTGCAGAAGATATAGCGCCGACAGTTTTGAAATTTGCATAAATGAAAAGCGCTGTCTCTAAACCTTCGCGAGCGACTGCGAAAAAAGCCACTAGCGCCAGGCTTATTGGCCCACCAGTAAGTGCCTGATCAACTTTGCCATGGAGTTCATTGCGCATATTGCGGGCCGCGCGCTTCATCCAGAAAACCATCCATGTCACAAGTCCTACCGCAGCAAAAGATGTCACTCCAGCAAATAGCTCTTCGCCGCGATCAGATAACTCTGCAGAAGTGAAGGAGAGAATTGCTCCAAGTCCGAGCGTTAGAACTAGGGCAACTGCCACGCCAGTCCAAAGAGGCTTCAAGAGGTGCTTGCGATCAGTGCGGACCACGTAGGCAACCAAAATTCCGACAATTAGCGCGGCTTCTAGGCCTTCGCGTAGGGCGATAATGAATGTACTTAGCATGGGAATAATGTAGAGCCACTTGGCGAATTACGCAACTTAAGTGTTGCGTAATTAATCACAGTTCCTGGATTACCGCTTCATCGCCTTCGATTACAGACTCAACCAAGGGTTCGGTCTCTAAAAGGGCGGCCTCTAAAATAGGTGCTGTGATCTCAATCTGCCAGGTGCGCGCACCCAGAGTAGCCAGCGCCTGCGCTACAGAGCCTTTTGAGTTCATCCAGCAGACTCTGCGCACATATTCAGGGGTAATCAGGTTCTCAAAGGGGATAACTAGCTCAGCGGCCTTTAACTGAATATTGGCCTTGGCATGGGTAAGTGGGGCATAGCGCTCGGGAAATCGCTCGCGCCAGATCTTTATTGGAGGCAGCGAATCGCTATCGGTACGCACAGGTGGCCACTGGCTCTCGGGCAGGGCAAGTGCATCGGTGACGGCGCTAATCCAGGTGGCGGTATTTTCAAACCAACGCGCTCGCAGACCAATAGGGCGCAGGATCTTCTCTAGGTCTTTCTTGGTCTTGATTGGTTTTTCAACAGCTTTCGTTGCAATCTCAACGATCGCGGCATCAGATAACAAACGCCCTTGTGCGATATCTACTTCTTGAGCGATTTCGGCACGTACAGTCCAGAGCGCTCGCACAATCGCAAGTTGATCGCGCTTTTTAATCTTATGCATTCCGGATGTGCGGCGCCATGGATCAACGCGTGGTGGGGGAGCAGGCGCATCAATAATCGATTGGAACTCTTCTACCGCCCACGTAAGCTTCTTTGAACTCTCAAGAATTCCATACATCTGGTTGCGAAGTTCAATTAAAAGTTCCACATCAAGGGCTGCGTAATTAAGCCAATCTTGCGGCAAAGGGCGCTGCGACCAATCAACTGCCGAATGTTCTTTGGCGAGCGAGACTTCCATAAGTGACTCAAGCAACGGACCCAGCCCTACTCGTGGCAGGCCGGCAATACGTCCACCGAGTTCGGTATCAAAGAGTCGCTTTGGGTTAATTCCAAGTTCACGCAAACAAGGAAGATCCTGAGTACTTGCGTGCAAAATAACTTCATCGCTCTGCAGAAGCGTATTTAGCTCTTGAAAATACTTATGGTTTGGCCCGAATGGAATCGGATCGATTAAGTGAAGACCGCCGCCTTCACGTTTAATCTGAATCAGATATGCCCGAGCGCTGTATTTATATCCAGATGCACGTTCGGCATCTACTGCAAAGGGCCCAGAACCTTTAGCTAATTCGGCAAGAGCGCCTTCAAATAACGACTCACTATCTACAACCTTTGGCACTCCGTTTTGTGGGGCCAGCAGCGCAATCGCAGTCTTGGGAATCTCTAAATTTTCCTCGACAGAGTCAACAGATGAACTCATAGGTTCTTTCATAGATAAGACGGTTACGTTAAGCCTTGCGGCGAGTAGCAGAAATTGGTGCCACGCCTTCAACGACTGGAGGCAAGCCAGCAACTTCTCCTAATAAATTGCACCACGCTTGTATGTGAGCGAGCATGTCACTGCTCTCTTTAATGATGGGACTCCAGGATGCGCGAATCTCAATTTCGGATTCGTCATTGCGCGGTGAAAGTTTTCCAAAGGATGCACTCGATACCCGGGTTACGGTTCCGCTTGGGGCGTTAAATTCGCACCGGGCTGCCGAAAGTGAATCCAATAACCAACTCCAACCGACTTCTGGCAATAGCGGATCATCTTGCATTGCTTCATCAACATCGGCACTTAAGAATGTAACGCAGCGGAATTCGCCTTCCCAGGTTTCTTGTCCACCTGGTTCGTGCAATAAAACAAAGCGACCAGAAGCAATTTCATCTTCGGCATCGCCTAGTAAGCCATTTGAAACATCTGCGGTAAATGCAAAAGCGAATGTGGCTAACTTCTGTGGAGCCGGAACTTCTTCAAGAATAATTTCTGAGCGCGGAGTAAACACACGAAGTTGATCGATCATGCGATTGAACTGGGCCACATCCACTACTTAATTCTAAAGATATCCATTGTCCATAAGTGGGAGGCGGGGCGCAGAGTTGTGTAGCCTTACCTGCTATGGTCACTTTGCTAGCGCTATTTTCTAGCCTGCTATGGGGAACTGCCGATTATCATGGTGGAAAGTTAAGTAAGGCACATCCGGCGATCGCTGTTCTCGGAGTTACCCAGGCGATCGGCTTGGTATTTGGAATCGGAATTGTACTTATAAGCGGTGATTTTTCAAGTAACGCTTTTGGCGCAGATGGATACTTTATTCCGGGAGCACTGGCTGGAATTCTTGGTTATTGCGGATTGATTTGTTTATACGCTGGACTTTCTACTGGTCGCATGGGAGTTGTCTCTCCAATTAGTGGATTATCAGCTCTTATTCCAGTTGGGTATGCATATTTTGTTATAGGTGATCGTTTAACGCTAATACTTTCGATCGGCGCAGCCTTGGCAATAGTTGGGGCATTTTTAGCAAGTGGCCCAGAATTATCACAAGGCTTACCAATAAAACCGCTAATTCTCGCTCTCGGTGCAGCTGCTGGTTTTGGAACAGCGCTAATTTTCTTGGCAGTCGGATCACAAGCAAGTGCTTTGATGACTATGGTCATGATGCGTGCAACAACTCTGTTGGTCTCTCTTGGAATTTTGGCGAAGTACAGAACATTCGGCGGGTTAAAGTTAAAGAATTCTCCAATATTAATTTTTATCGGCTGCGCTGACTTTCTCGCAAATTTGTTGCTAGGTGTTGCAACTACCAAGGGCAACCTCACACTTTCCATGGTGCTCGGCGCGCTTTATCCAATTTTTACCGCCCTGCTGGCATTCCAATTCTTGCGCGAGCGGCTGCACCGAATCCAGTATCTTGGAATTTTTGCAGCCGTTGCGGGAGTTGCAATTATTTCAGCGTTTTAGCTTCTATAAAGAAAGTGCCTTGAATTTCATCTCGTTGAATACTAGTGAAATTCGATAGGAGCTCTTCTATATTAATCACATCTTCGCCATCCGTAACATTTGTGATACTTAAGAAAATACCATCGAGAACTCTGGCCTGAATTAGTTCGTTAATTAATCGAGGACCGGCTTCGACAAGGACGTTCGGACCAAATTTCTTTATTCCCTTTTCTAGTGCGCTAATAGGGGAGAGATTCCACCAGTAGGCCAAACGGTTATCGGCAAGGGCGTTTATCATCGAGCGAGAAGCGACGACGACGGGAACGGGTGTGCGGTGATATGGCTCGGTGCGTGCAGTTTGCCCGCCTATTAAAATGAAATCAGCAATGCGACGGCGTGACAAGAAGGTTGTACGGTCAGCCCCGCTAGAAATCCCGTTCGAGGATCCGTTCTTGGAAGTGGATCCATCGACGCCGACCACCAGAGATGCGAAGACTGACATGCCGAAAGGTTATCGTGCACACCGGCCTTATATGGGTTGTCAGTGGGTGCCTTTATCGTTTCTCGCATGATCATTAAATGTGAAACCTGCGCAGTTAGAGATATTGGATGCAGTGATTGTGTCCTGACTTTTTTCTTGGATAAGAATCTGGATAAATCAACGCAATGTGAGATTCCTGATAAAACCGCCGAGGCAATTGACCTACTCTCTTCCCGCGGAATAGTGCGTCCGCTGCGCTTTAATTCAGCATGAAATGGCTGAAAATAATTAAATTCATAGCCCAGCCACGCTTACCTTAAGTTGAGCGAGCGATATAACCAGCGTTAGCCTAGAGCCCTTATGTCCACTATTACCCAGCATCTTGGCCTGCGATCTGCCGCAGCAGTTGCAATCGCCATATTTGCAATTGCGGGGCAAATATTTACTGCGCCCAACGCTGATGCAGCGCAAACTCTGGCACAGGTTCAAGCAAAGGTTCGCCAACTCGAAGAAGAAGCAACGACTGCTGCAGAAGGCGCGCAAGAAGCAAAGGTAAAACTTGCCGCACTAAATCGCACCTTAGTCGGAATCCAAGCAAAAGAGGCGGTGCAGAGTAAGAGTGTAAGCGAACTTTCAAAAACTCTAAGTGCGATCGCAATAGAACAATACAAGACAGGAGGCTTGGGTCAGAGCCTAGAACTTCTCTTCTCATCTGACCCAGCGCTTTACTTATCTGCAGCAGGATCTCTTGAGGCAATAACCAGAAAGAAATCTGTGGAACTAAGAAAATTCCAAGCAGCAAAGCAGCGGTTGACCGCAACTTCATTAACTGTCAATGACAAGTTGGCCTTGGTTACTGCAACGCAGAAAAAGTTAGCGGCCCAGAGCGCGCAGGCAATTTCCAAACTCGCTGAAGCCGAGGCTTTACTTGCAGAATTAAAGAAGGAAGATCGCGAACGCCTAGCCCGATTGGCGCAAGAAGAAGAGGATGCTGATCAAGCTTCTTCATTGGCCGCCGCTAAGTCAGCATCGGGAGTATCAGGTCGTGCTGGTAAAGCTTTGCAATTTGCTTTAAAACAGATCGGTGATAAGTACGTTTTTGGCGCCGATGGAATGACCTATTGGGATTGTTCGGGCTTAACCATGCGCGCATATCAAACTGCAGGCGTCTCGCTGCCGCACTCATCGCGCGCTCAATACAATTATGGAAAATCGATCAAACGTGCCAATTTGGCACCGGGTGATTTAGTTTTCTTTGGTCGACCAATTTCCCACGTTGGAATTTACTTGGGTGGCGGCAATATGGTTCACGCACCTCGTTCTGGTTCACGTGTCAAAGTAGCCAGCGCATCTAGTTTGGGGCGCAAACCTTATATCGGCGCGCGTCGCCTTTAGTAATTCTGCTAACGATAAGTTAATGCAACAAAAAATAATCTGCATCACCAACGATTTTGGTCCTCGCGCCGGTGGTATCGAGACTTTTGTTATGGGGTTAATTGAGAGACTTCCTAAAGGCGCAATAACTGTTTATACATCCAACCAAGATCAGACCTCCGAATACGATGAAAAATGGCTACGCGAATTTGGAGTAAAAGTAATTAGAGATAAGTCAAAAATCTTACTGCCAACTCTACGAGTAGTTCGCGCTGTTTCTAAAGTTATTAAAGAAGAAAAAATTGAAACAGCGTTTTTTGGAGCTGCTGCGCCGCTTGCGATAATGTCTCGGTGGATTCGTAAAGTCGGGATATCTCGAATAGTTGCACTTACTCACGGACACGAAGTTTGGTGGTCAAAGGTGTGGCCATTTAAATTTGTCATTCGTTTCATAGGTAATAACGTCGATCATTTAACTTACCTGGGAGATTTCACGCGATCCGAGATTTCACGATCACTCTCAAATCGCGCTTCGCAGGCGATGGTGAAGATTGCACCAGGCATAGATACCGATCATTTCGCGCCTCATCCGGATGCGGCAGAGTTGCGTAACTCCCTAGGCTTAACCGATAAAAAGGTAATTATTAGCGTTGGTCGACTCGTTCACCGCAAGGGTCAAGATACTTTGATTGCCGCCCTGCCAAAAATTCTGCAGAACCATCCCACCGCGCATATTTTGATGGTCGGCGAGGGCCCGTATCGTGACTATTTGGAGAATTTAGTTGCAAAGTTAAAAGTTGCGAACGCAATAACATTTATCGGAAGAATTCAACATGCCGATCTACCGAGATATATAAGTGCTGGAGATATTTTTGCGATGCCATCACGGTCTCGCTTAGCAGGCCTAGAAGTTGAAGGGCTGGGAATTGTTTATCTAGAAGCCAGCTCGTGCGAACTTCCCGTGGTTGCAGGTATTTCTGGAGGCGCTCCAGATGCGGTGCTTGAAGGAGTAACTGGGCTAACTGTTGATGGAACAAATCCAGATGATGTTGCGGGAGCAATAATTTCGCTATTCGATAATCCAGAGAAAGCTCGAGCTATGGGAGTTACGGGACGTAAATGGATTTACTCAAATTGGCGTTGGCAAATTTGGGCAGATACCTTTAGGGATTTACTTATAAAAGATTGAGGTTACGCGCTTTATTAATAGCGCTAAATCTGCTCGATACACCCATCTTGGTATAGATAGATGCGAGATGGGTTTTGAATGTAGCCTCCGATATAAAAAGGGATCTTGCTAAATCCTTATTAGCACCCTCAAGTGAGAGAGCTTTGAGAACGCTAAGTTCACGCGGAGTTAAATCTAAACTTATCTTGGTTATAGAAATAATTGATGCCATACCTGGTGCGCTGAAATTATTAGGTTGTGCAAGCGCTGCTTTGAGTGAGGCAATTAATTGCGACAATGGAGCGCTCTTCTTTACGTATGCGCTGGCTCCAGATTTCATCGCCGCCAATAGATACGAATCTTCATCGCTCATAGTCAATATTACGATTGCCATAGTTTGCGAGTGCTCGCGAATCCAACTTATGACATCGAGCCCGGAACCATCTGGAAGATTTAAATCAAGGACTACACCGTCAGGATCATGGAGTGCAATTTGAGCGACGGCTTCATCACGCGATGCTGCCTCGCCGCAACAGCGCAGCCCCGCACCTTCAATTGCGCGCCGAACCCCCGATCGAACCGATGGATGATCATCGACAATAAGTATCTGCGGGTTTATCTGATCAATCAAAGGGTTACGGAGATACGAGTCCCAAGTTCATTTGATTGATAGAACAGGGTTCCACCGAAGCTTTCTACTCTTTCTTGTATTCCGATTAAACCCAAACGTGAACTCTCCATTGTGGCACCTCCAATACCGTTATCACGCACTTCTAGGTAGATATGATTTTCTATCTGCCTCAAGTGCAACTCAATCTCGCTAGCCCTAGCATGACTCACGCTGTTGCGTAGTAATTCTGTAGCAATCGCTCTAACGTTATCGCTGAGCACTTCATTAATAAAGAACTCTTCTATATAAACTTTGGTTAAGGCTGATCCACAAAGTTCCTGAGCAATTTTGGCTAGAAAATCCTGAACGCTCTCCATCTTCTGATCTCTAAGTTCATACATCTCACGACGCACTTTAGAGATCATCTCATCAACGCGAAATCGCATACCGCGAATCTCTCTGCGCGATTCCATTGAAGTATCCGAAGGCGCGAGCAAGAGATCTAGTTGGTAACCAAGTGCAACCAGATCTTGAGCAATTCCATCATGGAGTTCACGTGCGAGATCTAAGCGAGCGGCGTTGCTCACTTGGTGAAGAGTTGCGTAATCTCCTTAGCGAATTCTTGCGCAACCACATGTCGCTTGATAGAGAGCTTGGCTGTTAGTTGCCCTCCAGCTATTGTGAAATCTGTAGATAGGATTACAAATTTTCGAATTGACTCACTTTTACTAACCGCCTTATTTGCTTCATCAACGGCAGTTTGAACGACAGAAATAAGGTCGGGATCTTGGGTAAGAGTTGCAATCGTGGCGCCATCTTTCTTATTGGCAACCACCCAATTCTTAAGTGCATCCTGATCGATGGTTACAAGTGCTGCGATAAATGGCTGGTTATCACCGACAACCATGCACTGGCTAACCAAAGGATGAGCACGCAAGCGATCTTCTAGAACTGCTGGCGCAACGTTCTTGCCGCCGGCGGTAACGATCAATTCTTTCTTGCGTCCGACGATAGAAAGAAAACCATCTTCATCAATCTTTCCCAAATCTCCAGATTGAAACCAATGATCTGCGGTAAAGGCTTCCGCGTTGGCTTCATCATTCTGCCAATAACCGTGCATCACGATTGGTCCCTTTATAAGGACTTCACCGTCCTCTGCAATTTTGATTGAAGTTCCTGGGATCGGTTTTCCAACGGTGCCAACTTTGATTGAACTTGTGATATTTAGAGTCGCTCCCGCTGTCGTTTCAGTTAATCCGTAGCCTTCATAAATTGTGACTCCGGCTCCGCGATAGAAATGTCCCAGGCGGCTTCCAAGTGGGGCACCGCCTGAGATTGCAGCTTCAACGTTTCCGCCGAGCACCGCGCGAATTTTTGAGAAAACCAACTTATCGAATAAGGCATGCTTTAGCGAAAGTAGCGGATTAAATCCTCGCTTATCCATGGCTTCGCTATAGGCAATGGCAACCTCGGCAGCCTTACGGAATATATCTCCCTTTCCTGCAGCATCTGCCTTAGCCTCTGCGCTGTTGTAAACCTTTTCGAATATTCGCGGAACAGCAAGGACAAATGTTGGCTTAAATGAAGCCAGATCTGGCATCAGACGGCCAACCGGATCACTGCAATGAGCAAGATGCAAACCTGCGCGGATCGCTCCAATTTGAACCATGCGGCCGAAAACGTGGGCAACTGGCAGAAAGAGAAGTGTTGAACCATCAGGTTTCAAGAATAGATCGCTGGCACCTTCAACAACGTTGCCGCACTCGGAAAGGAAGTTGCCGTGAGTTAACTGAACTCCCTTTGGTTTTCCAGTTGTTCCTGAGGTGTAGATCAATGTAGCCAGCGTCTCAGGTAGCAAAGTGTTTCGTCTGCGATCTATTTCATCATCGCTGATATGAGCACCAGTATTTGCCAGTACAGATAGAATATCGTCGGTCATGGTCCAGAGATGTTTGGTGTGCGATGGAAGGACTGGGTTAACAAATTCACGGTGCGTTGGAGTTTCAACGATTAAGCCAACGGCGCCTGAGTCGCTAAGGATCCAATCAACTTGTTCAGCCGAAGATGTTTCGTAAATTGGAACAACGCATCCGCCAGCAAACCAAATGGCAAAATCTAAAATCGTCCACTCGTATCGAGTACGCGCCATGATTGCTACTCGGTCGCCTATTTGTATTCCGGCAGCAACTAGCCCCTTTGCAGTTGCACGAATTTCAGCTTCCAGTTCCGTTGCGTTAACTTTCTGCCAGCCATCGCCCAAGGGGCGCGACATCATCGTGCGATTAGGTTCAAACCAGGCACGTTCTGTGATCAGATTTGTGAGGTTGCCGGAAGATGCGGCAGGGACAAGGGGCGCAATTGTGATTGAGTTCATGGCGCTAACGCTATCGCCCGCCCTCAAAAAAAGGGAGAGGCTGGAAAGGTCTTTTTTACAGGTAACCTTTGGGCATGAGCGAATTCAGTAGTTCCACGATCAGCATTGATGCCCCTATCTCCGAAGTCGGCGCAACACTATTTGCTGTAGCTTCCTATCCCGAATGGTCGGGTTCGTTTAAAAAGGTTGAAGTACTAGAGACCGATTCGCTAGGCAGAGCCCTTAAGGCGAAATTAACAGTTGACGCAGGACCCGTTAAAGATGTCGTAACTCTTGCCTTCGATTGGTCTTCGGCTCCTTCTAAAGTCACATTCTCACTTGAAGATGCCAACATACTTACGAAGATGGATGGTGCATATTTGCTCAAGAGTCTAGATGCCGACACAACCTCAGTAACGTACGAATTATCTGTGGGACTTTCGATGCCAATTCCAGCGATGATGATCGCAAAGCAAGAGAAATCAACTATCGAAAGCGCACTTAAGCAGCTTAAAGAACATCTTGAAGGCTAACTAAGTGGCTGTAAATGCAATTGGTATCGATATTGGTGGCACCAAGGTACTCGGCGGAGTCGTAACTGGTAGCGGTGAAATATTAGCAACTGCTAGGTGCGATACACCGCGCGCAGGTGGTCGCGCCTTAACCGAAGCAATTGCAAACGTTGCAAGCGAATTAGCCCAGCAATATCCAGTTGAATCCATTGGGGTTTCTGCCGCAGGTTTTATCTCCTCCGATCGGCAGACCATGTTGGCTACTCCAAATATCTCTAATTGGAACGGCGTTAATTTGGTAAGTGAGTTAACGGAAATTCTTCACAAAAAAATTGTCCTAGAAAATGACGCGAACGCCGCCGCTTGGGGGGAATTTAAATTCGGCGCCGGACGAGGCCGTAACGATTTAATGATGTTAACCCTTGGAACTGGAGTTGGTGGTGGCTTGATTTTTGATGGTTCAGTTTTCCGTGGTGCATTTGGAATTGGTGCTGAACTTGGTCATATTCGATTAGTTCCAGAGGGCCAGTTGTGTGGATGTGGAATACGAGGATGTCTTGAGCAATACGCCTCTGGTTCGGCGCTGATTCGACATGCACGCGAGGCGATAGATGCGAGCCCGTTGTTAGCGCGTAATTTGTTGGAACGTGGAGATGGAACTATCGAAGGCTTAAAAGGTAGCCACATTACCGAAGCAGCTCGAGATGGTGATCCAGTTGCAATCGCAGCCTTCAACACCATGGCTACATACTTAGGTGCTGGAATCGCTTCATTATGCGCAGTCATTGACCCAAGTTGCGTCGTACTTGGCGGTGGCGTAATTGATGCGGGCGAGTTATTCCTTGGACCAACACGTGATGCCGCACTTAGATTGATTCCGTTTAGTGGAAAACATCCGTATCCAGAAATTGTTGCAGCTGTTCTTGGCAACCACGCCGGCCTAGTTGGCGTCGCCGATCTTTCTAGAATTTAGATTGCTACTCCATCATCATCGCGATCTGTCTTGCCTTCTTTCCACTTCTTAAATGCTGAAAGTGCGGACTTGACGCTTGCAGTTAGCGATTTACGTGGGGGAGTCGGAGCAATAAATCTGTTCTGATCGATAAAATTTTCTAGTTCATCTAGATAGGTTGAAGGTGACGACTCGTCAAGTGAGAGACCTTCAACCATTGATTCGAATTCCATATTGATTAATTCGCGATCATTAGCATCATCAGCATCGTGATCGCGGTTACTTTTCTCGCTCATTAGCCTTGCTCCATGGCTCATATTCGCACATTGGAACGATTTGACGCTAAATTAGCGTCATGAACAACCTGCCATATGGCATCTTGCGCGCGTTTCTTACGCCATTTCTTATGATTCTCTTTCGCCCCAAGGTCAAAGGGTTAAGACACGTTCCAGCTTCTGGTCCTTTAATTATTGCTTCAAACCATCTCTCATTTAGTGATTCGATATTTATGCCTTTGGTCGTTCCTCGTAAAGTGACTTTCTTAGCAAAAAGTGAATATTTCACTTCACCTGGACCTAAAGGTTTATTAAAGAAGTTAACTTTTATCGCACTTGGCCAAGTTCCAGTTGACCGTTCAGGTGGGCGCAGAAGCGAAGCCGCACTGATCACAGGTTTAAAAGTTTTGGCAGAAGGCAAATGTCTTGGAATTTATCCTGAAGGAACTCGCTCACCTGACGGACGTTTATATAAAGGTCGTACCGGAATCGCGCGTTTAGCAATCGAATCCGGTGCGCCAATTATCCCAGTGGCGATGTTTAATACTGAGAAAATTCAACCTACCGGAACTGTTGTGCCTAAAGTTATGCGCGTAAAAATGATTTTTGGTGAACCAATGTACTTTGATGGCGATTCGACAGATTTACAATATCTTCGTGATGTCACAGATCAAATTATGGCTACGATTCAAGAGATGTCTGGCCAAGAATATGTGGATACTTACGCAACCAAAGCAAAGAAATCGGCTGACGAAAGCGAAGATTAATTACCTTCTAGAGCCAATCGCTTTGTCAGGTAGTTGCAGGTATCGCAATCTGGACCAGATGTAGGAAGATCACCTTCTACAACGTCAATCAAATCTGAGATTAGAGATTTAAATTGTGCTTGATCGCGTGTGACATGAAGGTAGTGCTGGGTAACCCCAAAACCATATTTGCCATCGAGAGTCTCTGTGATTCCTGCTAATTTCCAGACCAATAACCCCATAGTCGAGACAGGAAAGGGTTTGCCTTTATCTGGGTTTTCCAGGGCGTAGGCATAGGCCTCTAGTTGCGGGGCATAGAACTGGGCGTTGTCGCGATCAGAATCTGAAACCTTGCAGTCGATGATTCCAACTGATCCATCTTCGTAATGCGCCAATAGATCGTAAATACCCAAAATTCTCCAACGTGTTGCCTTGCCATCAATTTCAATCGGTGCGCTCTTTACCCATTGACCCCATTGCTTAACAACGCCCGGTGCAAGAGAAGGATCAAGATCTGGCATTGCCGCGCGATGAAAGTGTTCTTCTTGTGCTGCCGATAAAGGTTTGACTAGCGGAAATTGCCCTGGCATCGTGACTTTAAACCAATACTTAATCCAAATACATCGCTTGCAGGTAGATAAACCAAACGTTAAATCTGATGGCGCAATAGTGTCGCGCGCGGGGTTCTGCGGTTTTACGATCTTTGAATTCATGTGGTGATTAAATCACGCACCGCTGACGCAATGACCAACAGACCCAAGGTAATCATCACTATTCCACCAATTGACCTTAAATTTTCTAACCGTTTCTCATCACTTGCCAGCCATGCACGCGCGGTTCCGGCAAGTAAGCCCCAAGAACCATCTGAGATAAATGCCAAAATTGAGAAGAGAGCGCCAAGAAGTAAGAGTTGTGAGGTCACATGCCCACGTTCGATATCGACAAACTGTGGCAGAACGGCGGCGTAGAAAACTAGCCCTTTGGGATTTAACGCTCCAACCCAGAAACCATCGCGAACTGATCTCCAAAATGTTGGGACGCTGCCACCTTGATTTCGCATATCAGCGGCATGTATTTTGCGTGCGCCTATCGCAGTAATTCCCAGATAGACAAGGTATCCACCACCACCCCATTGCACAGCTGAGTAGGCCAACTCTGAACTAGAGAGTATTGGACCTAAACCAAATGCAACTAAAGATGAAAGCACGAATGCGCCAGTTACATTTCCGGCGACAGTGAATACGGCAACTTTTCTACCCCATGCAATTGCTCGGGCAATAACAAATAGAACACTTGGTCCGGGCGCCAAAATGATTATCATTGCCGCGATGATGTATTCAAAGATGCGGCTAGGGATGACCATGTCATAATTATACCTTGGGGAGTGCTCGCCCTAGAAAAAAGTGAGCGAATTAACTTAAATACGAACTAATGATTCTCGCTATTACAAAGTTTTTGACCTTCTTCATCTTCTTCCGAATGTGAACAGGCAACACTTAGCCGGTCGAATGCGGCATCGCCGTAATGTGTGCGAAATGCTAGGGCTAGCATTACACGTATATTCGTATCTGGATCTGATTTAATGTTGAACGCACTTACTGTGCGACTGATTGTATTCTCAATGACTTTTTCATTATGCGAAGTTTTGCGAGCAATCGCTGAATTAGTTTTACCTTCGCAGAGCAGTCCCAAGACTAATTTTTCAAAAGGATTGAGTTCGCGTGTGCTAAGAATTCTCTCTGGTGCCATGTTGGCCTCTCCGCCACGCCGTTGTGCTCTTTCCATTGTGCCCCTTTACTTGGAGGTTACCGGCAAGTAGCATGCGCGAATGGCCGAAATCATCAGCCGCCGTGAAGGCGAAGTTCAGATACTTACATTCAACCGTCCAACGAAAATGAATGCGCTAACTCGCGAGATGTACGCCGCGCTTGCAACTGGTTTAAATGAGGCTGCCGCCGACTTCGGAGTCAGAGCAGTAGTTCTGAGCAGTGAAGGTGATCATTTCACTGCAGGTAATGACATCGCAGATTTTTTAGCAAATCCACCAACTGGTCAAGACAGCGATGTTGCTCGTTTCCTTGGCTCACTACTTGAATTTCCCAAGCCACTTATCGCTGCCGTTAAAGGTAATGCCGTTGGCATCGGAACGACAATGCTCTTGCATTGCGACGTTGTGATCGCATCACCAAGCGCGAAATTCTCGATGCCTTTTGCATCCCTGGGCTTAGTCCCGGAAGCAGGCTCAAGCTATCTATTTCCTCTTTTAGTCGGGTATCAAAGAGCTGCCAAAATTTTCTTTACTGGAGAAAGTTTTGACGCCGAAAGTGCGCAAACTATGGGGTTAGTTGCATCAATTGCCGCAGACCCAATTGGCGAGGCGCTGGAACTGGCTAATCAGATTGCAAAGAATCCACCACAGGCGATGATAAATACCAAAGCGCTATTAAAGGCGAGCAAGCATGACGCGGTTTCTGCAGTCATGAGAGCAGAGTTTGAACTCTTCTCGCTCGCTCTGCAATCGGATGAGGCTATGGAAGCATTTATGAACTTTATGGCAAAGAAAGGAAATCAATGACAATCACTGGAGACCTATCTGGCAAGAAGATATTTATCACTGGTGGCTCTCGCGGAATTGGCTTAGCCATCGCTTTGCGAGCTGCGCGCGACGGTGCATCTGTTGCAATCGCGGCAAAGACATCTGACCCAAATCCAAAGCTACCAGGCACGATTCATTCGGCGGCTGAAGAAATTCGCGCTGCAGGTGGTACGGCGCTACCAATTCAATGCGACTTGCGCGATGAAGAACAAATAACTGCTGCTGTATCTCAAGCGGCTCAAACCTTCGGTGGTATAGATATCTTGATCAACAACGCCAGCGCAATCAATTTGACTCCTACAGAAGCAACTCCTGCTAAGCGCTTTGATTTAATGTTTGATGTAAATGTGCGTGGCACATTTCTTACCTCGCAAGCGGTAATCCCACACTTGCGCGCATCGGCTGAAGCCGGACGCAATCCACATATTTTAACGTTATCTCCACCGCTATCGATGAAGGCAAAATGGTTCCAACATCACGTTGCCTACACGATGGCTAAATATGGAATGTCTATGTGTGTTTTGGGAATGTCCGAAGAATTTAGAAAAACTGGGATTGCAGTAAATGCCCTCTGGCCGCGCACTGCAATTGATACTGCGGCTTTGCAAATGATTCCGGGAATTGATACCGCGACATGTCGCACGCCGGAAATTTTGGCAGATGCTGCATATGTAATTTTGAATCGCATATCAAAGGATTGCACCGGGAACTTCTTTGTTGATGATGAAGTATTAGCATCGGTTGGTGTTACAGATCTAGAAAAGTATTCTGTGGTCCCTGGAACGACGGATTTCCTACTTGACTTCTTCCTCGACTAAAAATTACGCCGAGGTACTAAATTCACTTAAATACCGTGCGAGAGATCTAGAAATATTTACTACATATGCACCTGAGCAGCGGTTTATCACTGCCCACGTAAGTGATGAAAACTTAAGTTTTTCGGTTGCCGATGAAGATGGATCCGTTTTTGCTATGGCACTTGGCAAGGACCCCATAATTCTTCTCTGTGATCGTCTTTCTACAACGTTAAATGTAATAGTAGACCTCTCAAAATATGTACATCGCGTAAATTGGGATTTCTATTCAATAGATACTGACTCTTTCATCTCAGGTAAGCAGGCTGAGATCTGCAAAGATGAGTCAGAGATAACACAATTACTAAAAGGCCATGCTCGTAAATCATCGGTTTGGCCAGGAAATGATGAAGTTATTTTATGGGGTGGAAAAAGAATCGATGGCCAGCTTGTCTGTGTGGGTGCTTTAGTTAAGTGGCGCACCGGACAGGTCATGTTCGCATCGATTGCAACGCACACTGATCATCGAGGCAAGGGTCTGGCTCAGGAATTGGTAACGGAAATGTTGACATCAATTGCAGCGCAAGGGATATCACACGTGGGATTAGGAGTTTTTGCTGAAAATGTCAGCGCCAAACGAGCGTATGAGAAAGTTGGATTTAATTTAGTAAATGAGTTCAGTTCCTACGCAATTAGATAGACTTCGCTAACTCTTTTTTGTCTAACCGATTGGAATAAGACTTTGAACCTAGAATTAAATGGAACTAATGTCATTTCTGAGTCTGAGCGCTCTGGGAAGGCATCATCTCTCTTCTGGCCGTGGTGTGGGGCAAATGTCTCGCTGCTAGCCCTTTCATACGGATCTTTTTTTCTAGGTTTTGGTATTTCATTCTGGCAGGCAACGGCTGCGGCTTTTATCGGCACAATACTTTCCTTTCTCTTAGTCGGTTTTAGTTCACTTGCGGGTAAACGATCAAATGCCCCAACTATGGTTTTATCTCGTGCCACCTTTGGAATCAAGGGAAATATTGTTCCTGGACTTCTGTCTTACCTAATATTTGTCGGCTGGGAAACTGTCCTGGTTTCCTTGGCAACCCTTGCCACGGGGACGATCTTGGTCCGATTGGGCGATATCGATCGTGATTTAGCTATGGTTCTCGGATTTATTATCGCGGCTGCTTTGACGATTTATGGGGGCGTGCTTGGGCATGGTGTGATTATGCGGTTGCAGAAATATCTTACGATTATTACCGTTGCGGCTACCTTGCTCTATATTTTTCTTACAGTTGGCTCTGTAAATTGGAGCGCTGTTTCTGCGATTCCTTCAGGAAACTTGCAAGGATTTATCGGTGCACTCATATTTGGAATTACAGGTATTGGACTTGGTTGGGTAAATTCCGCGGCAGATTATTCACGGTACTTACCTCGCACCACATCTAGTCGCTCCGTTGTTGGCTGGACTGTTCTAGGTGCCTCGGTTGTCCCAATTGGTTTAGTTACTTACGGAGCGCTTTTGGCCGGCAGTGATCCAAAGCTGGCGGAAGCAATAGCGATGGATCCAATTGGCGCACTTACCACCTTGCTTCCAACATGGTATTTAGCAATTTTTGCACTAATCGCAATCTTAGGTTTAGTCGGTGGTGCGATTCTGGACTTGTATTCATCTGGTTTAACTCTGATATCTGTTGGACTTCCTATCAAGCGCCACGTGGCAGCAAGTATTGATGGCACAATCATGTTGCTTGGAACTATCTATATTGTTTGGATTGCTGAGAATTTCTTCTTTCCGTTTCAGGGTTTCTTAATCACTCTTGGTGTACCTATCGCAACTTGGTCAGCCATTTTTGTTACCGATGTCCTCTTGCGTCGTAAGCCATTTGTTGAAGCAGATCTTTTTTCAGCATCGGGTCGTTATGGCATTTGGAATTGGCGCCCCCTTGTAATCATGGCAATTGGTTCAGTTGTCGGATGGGGATTTGTTACCAATACATTTGCGAGTTGGTTATCGTGGCAGGGCTACCTACTCTTCTTAATCGGTGGCAAAGAAGGCCCTTGGGCTTTTGCAAACGTCGGAGTGCTTTTTGCCCTGGCTATTGGCGCGATCGGCCACTTTTTATTGTCGCACTCTACTATTTCAAAGCAAGAGAACGTTTAAGCCAGAAAAAACCAATCAGCCCTGAGGTAACTGCAGAAATTATCAGACCAGCTTTAACATCGCCTTGGATTATCTCACTGTCAATTGCTACCTCTGAAATAACTAAGGCAACAGTTAGGCCCATACCAGCCAAAGCGCCTACACCCGCAATTTCCGAAAAGCGAAGATCTTTTGGCAAGTATGCAAGTTTTATCTTCACGGCAAACCAGGCAAATAAAGTTATCCCAATAATTTTTCCGATAACGCGCGCTGTGATAAGTGATGTAGTGGTGGATGAAGTTAGCGATGCGATTGAGATTCCTTGGGACAACTTGGAGATTACGTAGACCGGTACAACAAAAAAAGTGCAGAGGGGTGAGAGAAAATCTATAATTTTTGAAACTGGAAATCTTGGAATTAGTGCCAGTGCTGCACCAACTGCTGCAGCACCGAGGGTCGAAGTGCTATGAGCGATATCTAACTTATCGCCATAGAAAACTGCCAAAACAATTAGCGAGAAAAGATCATCTGCAACAGCCAGCGTTAAGAGGAATATCCTGACCGCTGGATTAGCACTTTTCCCAAGAAGTGCGAAAACTCCAAGGGCTAGTGCTAGATCTGTGGGCATTGTCGTTGCCCAGGCTGGGCTAGCTGGGTTTAGCAGCAAAAATATGGCGGCAGGCACAACCATGCCGCCAAGAGCTGCAAAGGTAGGCAGAACAATTTGTTTAGGGTGACTCAACGTCGATGTTATCTCTAGTCCAACAAAGAGAAAGAAAATTGCGATTAAGAGATCTAGAAACATGTTGGTAAGAGTACAAGAAATAGTAAAGGCCCCGCCGAAAATTCGGCGAGGCCACTACTAATTCGATTTAGATATCGAAATAGAGTTCAAACTCAGCTGGATGTGGACGCAAGCGAACATAATCAACTTCGTTCTTACGCTTCCATTCGATCCAAGTTGCTATGAGGTCTGTAGTGAAGACTCCACCCTTGGTTAGGAACTCGTGGTCCTTTTCAAGAGTGTTAAGAACCTCATCTAGTGAACCTGGAACCTGAGGGATAGCCGCGGCTTCCGCACCTTCTAGTTCGTAGAGATCCTTATCAACTGGGGCAGGTGGTTCGATCTTATTTACGATTCCATCGATGCCAGCCATAAGCATTGCGGCGAAGGCTAGGTATGGGTTTGATGATGGATCTGGGCAACGGAATTCAACGCGCTTTGCCTTTGGTGATGAGCCAGTAATTGGAATACGGATACATGCAGAACGGTTACGCGCTGAGTAAACGAGATTTACTGGTGCTTCATATCCTGGAACCAAGCGACGGTAGGAGTTAACAGTTGGATTAGTGAAAGCAAGAAGTGATGGTGCGTGCTTTAAGAGTCCGCCGATATACCAACGTGCCATATCCGAAAGATCGCCATAAGTTCCAGCTTCGAAGAAGAGTGGCTTGCCATCTTTCCAAAGTGATTGGTGAACGTGCATTCCTGATCCGTTATCACCAAAGAGTGGCTTTGGCATAAACGTTGCAGTCTTGCCGCCTTCCCAGGCCACGTTGCGGACGATGTATTTGAACTTCATCAATTCATCACCAGCGCTGAGGATGTCGGTAAAGCGATAGTTAATTTCCATCTGGCCTGCAGTACCAACTTCGTGGTGTGAACGCTCAACAAGTAATCCAGCGCGTCCAAGTTCCATAACCATTTCATCGCGCAGATCTGCAAACTGATCTGTTGGCGATACAGGGAAATAGCCACCCTTGATACGTGTGCGGTAACCACGGTTTGGTGTTCCATCTGGATCTGCGACAACGCCAGTATTCCAAGCGCCTTCGTAAGAATCGATATGGTGGTAAGACTCATTTATGCTGGTGCTAAAGCGAACTGCATCGAATACATAGAACTCGGCTTCCGGTGCAAAGAACGCTTGATCTGCAATTCCGGTTGACTTCAAATAATCAACAGCCTTTGCAACAACTCCACGAGGATCGCGTGAATAAGGGGAGTTATCTGATGGGTTATGAACAGAGAAAAGAATTACGAGAGTTTTTTCTAGTCGGAATGGATCGATAAATGCTGACGATGGAATAGGCAGCAATTTCATATCTGACTCGTGGATTGATTGGAAACCACGGATCGATGAACCATCGAACATCAAACCATCAGTGAAAACGGCTTCATCGAATGATTCAACTGGCACGTTGAAGTGGTGTTGGATTCCTGGAAGATCCGTAAAACGAACGTCAACTAGTTTTACATCTTCTTTTTTAATGTAAGCAAAAACTTCTGCTGAGTTTTTAAACATTTAAGCGAGCTCCTCGTGTCTTGGAAATTATTCGAGAGTAAGGCGGAATTTTCACATCTGCCAGATTTACTCGGGCCTCAACTTTGAGAGCGACCGATCTAGGTAAACCCTAAGACTTCAATGCCGTTTTGGCATAACTGGTGTGTTACATCCATGTAAAACCTGCAGAGCCTAGACCGATTCAGTAGGCTCGCCCGCATGAAACACGAGATCAGTTTGGGGCGTCGCTTGCTCGGGCTAACTATCGACTGGCTGATGTGTTATGCCATTGCCCTTGGCCTCTTTGGAGAGGCAGGCCTAACTTTGGCGGTCTTCTTTATTGAAGTCCTGGTTTTGACCAGTTTCGGGGGAGCAACCGCCGGTCATCGGATTGTGGGGCTGAAAGTAGTTCGCTTTGTTGACGCTGGCCCACCTTCGCCAATCCAGGCGCTGATTAGAACGGCCTTGTTAGTCATTGTCGTGACTGCAATTACTTACGACGATAACGGCCGCGGAATACATGAGCGTCTTAGCGGAACTGCGCTACTTGATCTACGTAAAAAAGTTTAACGCTTAGGAACGCGAACGCCCTTTGGCATTGGGCCTTTTGGAATTGGAAGAGACATGCCGCCGACAGCCTTAAAGCGTGCCCGAACCTCACGCATTTGATGTGCCGATAACTTCTTTGGCAACTTAGCGACATGCTTTTGCAATTTACGAATCGGAACTTGGCCTGCGTTGTCTCCGACCATAATTTCAATCACGGGTACACCTGGTGCAAAGCGCTCAGATTTCTTTCGCTCATCCTGCAACATAATTCTTACCGCTTGGGTGCCTTCACCTGTTAAAACAATTCCGGCGCGACCGATGCTTCGGTGGACCATATCTTGATTCTTAGTCACGGCAACTGCGGGAGTTGTAGTCCATCCTTTACGAATAGCCATCAAAACGCTCGCTCCGGCTCCGATCTGCCCCTCAATTGAAACATAGGCAGCAGATGAGGCAATACGCGTAAAGAAGAACATGGCAGCCAAGACTGCGATTGGGAATGAGACGAAGCCAAGATAAATTGCAGATCCAACAGCGATACCGATTGAGATTCCAATTGCCCATGTAATTGCAAAGACACCAAAGATCCCGGCGCCAATCCATGGTTTAACAGATTTGGTTACAGAGTAAGCATCACGGAAAGTTTGGAAGCGGACCTTTTTAATCTTTGGCTCTTTCGCCTTATTTCTATTAAACATGTCGTTAGTTTAGGGGAGCAGGCGCCGTACCACCAAGACGAGCGGGCGCCCAGCGTTGACCAGCATGGCTATCTGGGTATTGGCCTTGAACTTCGTGAAGCAGATCTAGAAGTGTCTCGCGCAATAACTTCTCACCGGCATCAACATCACTGCCTTTTTCAAAGATAAGTGGTTGGCCAAAGGTTACGAAAATTGGGACTTTCTTGCGGTGAAGATCTCGCTTTACTCCCTTGGTCCAAATTCTTTGTGAGCCCCAAACAATCGTGGGAATAACGGGAACACCTGAACTCATCGCAAGTCTGACTGCACCAGACTTCAACTCTTTTATCTCAAAGCTTTTTGAAATTGTTCCCTCTGGAAAAATCCCAATAACTTCGCCAGCTCGAAGGGCACGTAACGCTGCAACAAATGATGCCGAACCGCTGCTGCGATCTACATTTATATGATGCATGCCGCGCATCAACGGCCCCGCCAGCTTATTATCGAAAATCTCTTTCTTGGCCATGAATCGAACGAGTCGACCTGAAGGCAGTGCGGCAGTACCGATCAATGCAAAATCTAAATATCCGATGTGATTCATCGCCAGGATGGCCCCACCTTTGCGTGGAACATGGGCATCGCCTTGAAATGTAAATTGCAAACCAAGATATTTCCAAAAGGTTTTTAAGACAACAATTACTGGGGGATAGACAACTTCAGCCACGGGTTGATCCCTGCGTAGCACGCGCTGCTTGCGCTTGCTTGTAGAGCCTTCCTGCGCGATAACTAGAACGAACTAGCGGACCACTCATGACACCTAGGAAACCAACGGCAGTTGCTTCATCACTGAGTTCGACAAACTCTTCTGGTTTTACCCAACGCTCGACTGGGTGATGCTTAGTGGTCGGGCGCAGGTATTGCGTGATTGTGATTAAGTCACAACCTGCGGCGTGTAAGTCAACTAGAGCTTGCGATACTTCTTCGCGGGTTTCACCAAGTCCCAAAATCAGATTGGATTTGGTAACCAAACCGAAATCGCGCGCCATCCCAATAACTTGTAAAGATTTTTCATAGGTAAATGCTGGGCGAATCCGCTTGAAAATTCGTGGCACAGTTTCAAGGTTATGTGCAAACACCTCTGGTTGGGTTTCAAAAATTTGATTGAGCAACTCAGGTTTTGCATGAAAATCTGGCGCCAGCATTTCTACGCCGCAGCCCGGATTTAATTCGTGCACTTGGCGAATTGTTTCGGCATACAACCAGGCGCCTTCGTCTGGAAGATCATCTCTAGTTACACCGGTGATGGTTGCATAATGCAGCCCCATTGCTTTTACAGATTGCGCAACCTTGCGCGGCTCCTCGCGATCAATAGGTAAGGGCTTACCGGTATCGATATTGCAAAAATCACAGCGGCGAGTACAGCGATCGCCGCCGATTAAGAAAGTTGCTTCTTTATCTTCCCAGCATTCAAAGATGTTTGGGCAGGCCGCTTCCTGGCAGACCGTATGTAAACCTTCGCTCTTAACTAGTGAGCGCAACCTGGTGTATTCAGGGCCCATATTGGCGCGGGTTTTTATCCATTCTGGTTTACGTTCAATCGGAGTTTCAGTATTGCGGGCCTCAATGCGAAGTAATTTGCGGCCATCGGGGGCTATCGTCATGCGCTTACCTTACCTAGGGCTTCGATTAGATACTTCTCGATGACGGGTGTTACTTCAGAGATAGCTATATCGCGCACTAATTCGATAGCCATTGAAGTCACATCAGCGTCATCTATGCCGCAAGGAACAATCTGGCCGAAGGCTGAGAGATCGGGAGAGACATTAAGTGCAAAGCCATGCATGCTTACACCAGATGCTACCCGTATTCCAATGGCTGCAATCTTTCTATCGCCTTTTGCATCACTTACCCAGACACCAGATCGGTCATCTATACGTATGGCGTTGATTCCAAAATCTGCACACACTTTTATCAACGCACCTTCTAAGGTGCGGACAAATCCAACTAATTCAGTTGGTTTCAATAATTTAACAATCGGATATCCAACCAACTGTCCGGGGCCATGCCAAGTAATTCGCCCGCCTCGGTCAACGTTAATAACCGGGGTGCCATCTGTCGGCCTTTCAAAATCCTGGGTCCGCTTGCCGGCCGTGTAAACGGATGGGTGTTCTAGAAGTATCAGAGTATTGGGGCGTTGGCCGGCCACCACTTCTGAATGGAATTCGCGTTGTAATTGAAGGGCGGCTTCGTAATCCATAAGGCCACCGTGGCTTAACGCAATATTTGCCGAGAATTTTTCAGCGGTGATCGGCGTTTGAAGTGGCACTGGTACAGCGTAAAGGTAGGCTGTTGTCCTAGCGAATTCTGCTCATAAACGCCCCGAAAGGCCTGTATATCGTGACTTTGCAAGGCGCCCAAACGAACCGTAAACCATTTGCCATTGCCATGTTGGTGGTGATCGCCTGGTTCATCATTACCGGCGTCTTCGGACCGCTATTTGGGAAGTTAACTTCCGTTCAAGAAAACAACAACTCATCATTCCTGCCTAAAGGCGCAGAAGCGACGCTTGCTGCTGACCAAATCAAAGATTTCTCCTCGCAGGATTCTTTTAACTTCCCAGCGCTAGTTCTCTTTGAGGGAAGTTTTACGCCCTCAACTGTGGTGGCGGTTAGTGATCACGTCACCAAGGTTGGCGATCTAACACTGGCTGATACAACAGCAAAGATTTCTGATTATTTAGCCCCTGGCCAAGTGATTACAGTGTTTCCGGCCGCAGATGGAAAAGCTTTACTTGCAATTATTCCATTTGACGGAAATGCCATTTCAAAATTATTACCAAACGATGAACCCGTACTTCCGGCTGCGATTGAAGCACTTCGTGAAGACATCAAACCAATCGCCGAAGCCAATGGATTCACGCCATATGTGACCGGACCTGGTGGCTTATTAGGAGATCTCTTCGGAGCATTCGGTTCACTTGACTCGACCCTGCTACTTACAACACTTGCGGTAGTCGCAGTTATCTTGATTTTTGTTTACCGATCTCCAGTCCTTTGGATTATTCCTTTGCTCTCTTCGCTCTTTGCTCTATCAACCGCGGGTGGAATAATTTATCTATTGGCCAAAAACGACATCATTGATGTGGACGGCCAATCACAGGGAATTCTCTCTGTATTGGTTATTGGCGCAGCAACAGATTATGCACTCCTTCTTATTGCCCGCTATCGCGAAGAATTACATTTCACAGATAATCGATTTGTGGCGATGCGCGCAGCTTATAAAGGTGTTTGGGAACCAATCCTTGCTTCCGGTTCTACCGTTGCTATCTCACTTTTGATTTTGCTATTTAGTCAGTTAACAAATACCGCCAGCCTTGGACCTATCGGGGCTATCGGAATCGTTGTCTCGATGATCACTATTTTGACCCTTTTGCCGGCGCTTCTGTTGATATTTGGTCGCTGGATATTTTGGCCACGTATCCCGGAAAATGATGGAGATGATCATGTTTTGTCGGGGCTTTGGGCGAAGGTCGCAAATTCAATTGGACGAAATCCTCGCAAAGCATGGGTAATAACTGGCGTTATTCTCCTGGCATTTGCAGCAACTTCCACAACTCTTAAGGCTGACGGACTCGGAACAGTTGATTCATTTACTGGAAATCCTGAATCTGTCGTAGGTCAGAAACTCCTCGAAACGCATTTTCCTGGCGGTGAAGGTGATCCAACTCAGGTTGTGATTGATGTAAATAAGATTGCTGCAGTTACTGCTGCCATAAAGAGCGCACCTGGTGTTACAGAGTTAACTCCGATGCTAGATGGCATGGAAATTCCAGGACAGCCAAAGCCTGAAATAAAGATCGTAAATGGGCGCGCGATTCTAAATCTCACACTCAACAAAGCTCCAGATAGCGTCGAAGCTGGAAATGATATTCCGAAGATTCGTGAACTCGCTAAAGCCGCGGATTCAACTGCACTAGTAGGCGGAACGAGTGCTGTTTATTTTGATGTTCGCACCGCAAATAACCGCGACAACAAGACGATCATCCCCATTATCTTATTGGTAATCACCTTGATCTTGGGCTTACTACTGCGAAGCATATTGAGCGCTGTAGTTCTTCTGGGCACAGTTGTTCTAAGCTATTTTGCAACGCTCGGAGTTTGTGCTTTGGTCTTCAATCACATATTTGGTTTTGCAGGTGGCGATAACTCATTCCCACTCTTTGCCTTCATATTCTTGGTGGCACTCGGAATTGATTACAACATCTTCCTTATGACTCGAGTACGTGAAGAAAGTACGAAAATCGGTACACGTGCTGGAGTAATCAAGGGAGTGACAGTCACTGGCGCAGTTATTACATCCGCCGGAGTTGTGCTTGCTGCAACATTTGCCGTTCTTGGCCTGCTTCCACTAGTTCCGCTTGCGCAGCTTGGTTTCGCAGTTGCCTTTGGCGTGCTCTTGGATACCATCATAGTTCGCTCAATCTTGGTCCCTGCTCTGGTTCATGAAATTGGACCAAAAATATGGTGGCCTTCTAAATTGCAAAATAAGTAAGACCACTCCACTAGATGTATGTAGTCATTGGCGCGGGTCTTGCAGGTATTAACGCCGCGCTGACTTTGCAAGAGGCGGGTCACCCAGTGACGCTTATTGATGGGGCCGACCGAGCTGGCGGGCGAATCGCCACAGATGTCATTGACGGATTTATTTTAGATCGTGGCTTTCAGTTAATTAATTTGAATTATCCAGAAATCAAGCGGCTGGGTCTGGCGAAAGAGTTAGATTTTAAGACCGCGCCTCGAACTGTAGGTATATCTATTGGCAGTCAAAGGCATGTAATTGGAGATCCGCGACAAGCACCGCTTTCAATCTTCTCATCAAAGACTGGCACTTTAAGAGAAAAAGCATCCTTTCTGAAATACCTGGCCACTAAACCTGGAGTGGATGAAGATGTCCAAACTCACCTCTTGCGATGTGGCACTGGGGGACTTTATTACAAGGTATTGAAACCATTTCTGCAAGGTGTATTTCTCACCGACCCATCACAAGTAAGTGCAGTGGTGGGTCGTGAATTAATTGGAAGTTTTATCTCTGGAAAGTCGGGAATACCAGCTCACGGAGTGGGTGTTTTCTCAGAAACTCTGGCAAAGAAAATTAATGATCTGCGCTTTGATACCCAGGTTGAAGAGATTCGGGGCAATCGGATACTAACAAACCAAGGGGAGATAGTTGCAACGAGAATTATTCTGGCAACTGATTTAACTACCGCAGCACAATTGCTAGATGCCGATCAAGTTTCTCCACTAATTCGGTCAACAACTTGGTATCACGTGAGCATCGACGCGCCATCTGATAGCGCTGAATTAATATTGGATGCCGATCATCGGGGACCCGTTGTTAACTCACTGGTGATCTCAAATCTTTCGAAAGATTACGCTCCGGCGGGCCAAAACTTGATTTCATCTACAACGATTACACATGCATCCGAATCAGAAGTGCGTCGTCATCTGGCGTTGATGTGGGGGAGTTCAACCGAGAATTGGAGGTTAATCGCAAAATATGAGATTAATTCGGCGCTGCCACTCTTTGCTCCTGGAAAAACAAAGGCCAAGAGTTTGAAATTCAATGAAATTATTTACCTTGCTGGAGATTATTTATCCGCGCCCTCACAAAACGGTGCACTGATGTCGGGTCGTCTTGCGGCGCAGGAGTTACTGTTCGACGAGGGCTTCTAGCGCAGTTGAAATGTGCGGGTATTCCCACTGGAAGCCAGCATCTGTTAGCGCGGTTGGTATTACTTTTTTAGATCCAAGTACCTCACTGGAAAATCCGCCTAGCGCAATCTTTAGTGCAAAAGCGGGTGCTGGGAAAAGTGCGGGTCGCTTCATGGCGCGCGCAAGAGCCGCGGTAAATTCTTGATTAGTAACTGGATTAGGCGTAGTTAAATTAATTGATCCGGAGATATTTTTCTCTAGTGAGAAAATGATTGCACGGACAACATCGTGAAGTGTTATCCAAGACCACCATTGCTTACCTGAACCCAATTTCCCGCCAAGGCCAAATCTAAAAAGTGGAAGCATGCGACCGAGTGCACCGCCGGTTGGGTCAAGAACCAATCCAGTACGAAGTTTTACGGTACGTACATCACCAGCAAGATCTGCCGCCGCCTCCCATTCGCGGCAAACCGCGGCGAGAAAGTCGTTGCCAGAGGAATCACTTTCGACAACGGCGCGATTTCCAGAATCGCCATACCAACCAATTGCGCTAGCGGAGATAAATACTTGCGGTTTTACTTCGGCTACCGCGTTAGCAATCGCAGTTGTTCCGAATAGCCTGGAATTTAATATTTCAGATTTAAACCTTTTGGACCAGCGTTTGTCGCTCACGCCAACACCAGCCAGATGAATTACAGCATCAACTCCACGCAGGGCTTCTATATCTACAAAACCAGTCTTGGGATCCCATTGAATTTCATCAGGAGAAACTGTGGCGCGACGCACCAGACGTTGCACAGTGTGACCTTCAGATTTTAAGTGCCCAACAAGAGCGCTCCCGATTAGACCGGATGCACCTGTAATTGCGATACGTTGTGGAACGCTCATTTACTTTAGAGTCCTAAATCTGATTCGAAGGCTCCACCTTCGAGGCGCTCTTTCAAGGTAACTAAGAAGCGCGCAGCATCGGCCCCATCGACAACGCGATGATCGTATGAAAGAGCTAAATAAACCATCGAACGGATCGCAATTGTTTCGCCACCATCTTCACCCTTAACGACCATTGGTCGCTTAACAATTGCGCCTAATCCAAGAATGGCCACCTGTGGCTGATTAATGATCGGAGTATCAAAGAGCGCACCACGGCTGCCGGTATTGGTAAGAGTAAATGTGCCACCACCTAGTTCATCTGGAGTGACCTTATTTTCACGAGTGCGTGCTGCTAGATCAGAAATCTTTCTAGCGATTCCACCCATATTCAAATCACCGGCGCTATGAATTACTGGGACAAGTAATCCGCGTTCAGTATCAACTGCGATACCAAGGTGTTCTGTGCCGTGATAAATAATTTGGTCACCCTCAACCGATGAATTAAGAACTGGATGCTGCTTGAGCGCTTCGCATGTTGCTACGGCGAAAAATGGCAAGAAGGATAACTTCACACCTTCACGAGCTTCGAAAGTCGCCTTTGCGCGATCGCGCAGACGAGCAATCTTTGTAACATCTACTTCAATAACGGTGGTCAATTGCGCGCTAACTTGAAGCGATTCGACCATGCGGGCCGCGATTACTTTGCGAAGACGTGACATTGTTACGGTTGTTCCACGTAGCGGTGAGACCGCAACAATTGCTGGACGTTGAGATTGTGCAGCCGGTGCTGGGGCAGATGAAGCAGGAGCGCTGGTAGCTGATCGCGCAGATTCAACATCTTCTTTGCGAATTCGTCCGCCAACTCCTGTTCCTTTAACGCTTGCTAAATTCACGCCAAGTTCGGATGCTAACTTGCGAACAATCGGAGTTACATAAGCATCGAGTGGTTGTGAAACTGGTGTCGGTGCCGCAACTGATGCTGCGACTACTGGAGCCGCAGTAGCAATCGCAGCTGCAACAACTGGTGCTGCAACGACAGGAGCGGGTGCTGCAACCGGTGCTGCGCCGCTGACACCAATTACAGCAAGGCGGGCACCGACTGGGACTGTTGTGTCAACGGGGACATCGATTGAAATAATGGTGCCGGCAACCGGAGATGGAATCTCGGTATCAACTTTGTCGGTTGAAACTTCAAGGAGTGCCTCATCAACTGCAACGCTATCGCCAACGCCTTTGAGCCAGCGAGTGACAGTGCCTTCGCTAACACTTTCTCCAAGTGCTGGCATAGTAATAATTGTTCCTACAGAATTTGATGGGGCTGGTGCAGAAACAACTGGAGCAACTGCAGCGGCAGTAACTGGTGCAGTTGGAGCTGCAACTGGCGCTGCAACTGGCGCTGCAACTGGCGCCGCCGGAGTCGCGGCGACTGGCGCGATCGATGTCGCGGCACTATCGGCGATAATTGCGAGTTCGGCACCGACTAGGACAGTTTGATCAATACCTACAACAATTTTTTGCAGAATTCCGGCTACAGGTGAAGGAATTTCGGTATCGACTTTATCGGTTGATACTTCAAGCAGCGGTTCATCCATTGCGACATGATCGCCTTCGGACTTTAACCAACGTGTGACTGTTCCTTCGCTGACGCTTTCACCAAGCGCTGGCATTGTTACTGAGAAAGTCATATCTTTTTCCTTTTCTCTATTACCGTTGAATTAGTCATTTAATTTTTTATTGAATTAACCGTGAGCGTGAAGTGGTTTGCCGGCAAGTGCCATATGCGCTTCACCCATTGCTTCAGAAAGCGTTGGGTGCGCATGAATGAGAGGTGCTACATCATCTGCCGATGCCTCCCAATTAAAGATCAATTGCGCTTCAGCAAGAAGTTCACCAACGCGCGATCCCACCATATGGATTCCAAGAACCGGTCCACCTTTTTGCGAGACCAATTTGATGGATCCGGCAGTTCGCAAAATCTGAGCTTTGCCGTTTCCGGCTAAGTCATAGTTAAGTTCGACGACGTCATAACCGCGCTCTTTTGCTTGCGCAGTTGTTAAACCAACGGAGGCAACCTCTGGCTCTGAGTAAGTAACGCGAGGGACGCCATCATAATTAATAGGTCGCGGATTTAACCCAGCAATTTCTTCAGCAACTAAAATTCCCTCGCCAAAGCCCACATGCGCTAATTGAAGTGTGGGAATTAAATCCCCAACGGCCCAGATTCCTGGAACATTGGTGCGGCACTTGTTATCAACTAGAACGCATCCACGATCCATAGCGATGCCTTGTTCTTCATAACCCAGATTTGCTGAAACCGGGCCACGCCCGACGGCTACCAGCAGTACTTCGGCGGTGAATGTTTTGCCATCTTCCAAAGTAATAGTCACACCATCTGCCGTGATGGTATGAGATTTAAAACGAACACCAAGTTCAAAGTTGATTCCGCGTTTGCGATAGGCGCGCTCTAACTGCTTGCTGGATGATTCATCTTCTGAGGCAACCAAATGCGGCAAACCTTCAACGATAGTTACCTCGGCGCCAAAAGATTTCCAAACGGATGCGAATTCGCAACCAATTACTCCACCACCGAGAACGATTACGCTCCTTGGAACGTATTCCATTTTGATGGCATGTTCGGATGTTATGACTTTCTTTCCATCAATTTCCAAGCCAGGCAAGGTGCGCGCATATGATCCAGTTGCCAAAACGATGTTTTTGCCGGTGTAGCGAGCGCCATTTACTTCAACGGTATCTTTGGCTACCAATTTTCCGTGGCCTTCGATGTAAGTAATGCTGCGTGACTTAACCAGTCCTTGCAAACCTTTATGCAGTTTGGCGACCACACCATCTTTATATGAATTAACGCCATTCATATCTATTGAGTTAAATGTGGCATTTACGCCAAAGTGGCTGGCCTCGCGTGTTCCATCGGCGATCTCTCCGGCGTGAAGAAGGGCCTTAGTCGGAATACATCCGCGGTGTAAACAGGTTCCGCCAAGTTTGTCCGCTTCGACTAGGGCAACTGATAATCCAAGTTGGGCGCCACGTAGGGCTGCTGCGTAACCGCCGCTACCGCCGCCTAAAATTACTAGATCAAAGTTGGACACCTGTGCGCGCTCCTTCGTAAACCTCTCGCTTGTTGAGCCTATCTTGCCAGTTTTGCCCTGTGATTACTAAACGACTGCCGCCTGGGCCAGCGCCACTAGCGATCTAAGTGCTACGCCTGTGCCACCGACCGGGGTGTATCCATAGGGTTCACCTTCGTTATAGGCCGGACCTGCAATATCTAGGTGTAACCAAGGTAACTCTGTTGCAACAAATTCTTTGAGGAATAGCCCAGCAACCAACATGCCACCCATTCGCTCACCGATATTTGCCATATCTGCAACTGGAGAATCAAGGGATGCCCGCAATTCAACGGGCAATGGCATTGGCCAGAAAGCTTCGCCAGTGGATTTAGTAATTGCAAAGAAGTGATCACTGAATTCCTGGTTATTTGTCATGATCGCGCTTGTACGTGTTCCTAGCGCAACAACTTGGGCACCCGTCAAAGTTGCAACATCGATGATCCCATCTAAGTTCTTATTCTCCTGCGCCTTTACCAAAGCATCTCCTAAAACTAAGCGGCCTTCTGCATCAGGATTGAGAACTTCAATTGTTTTTCCACCATACATTGTGATGATGTCGCTGGGACGGGTTGCGTTGTCGCTGACCATATTTTCAGCTAAGGGCGCATAGCAATCGATTGCTACCGGAATCTTCAACAACGCAATTGCAATCGTTGCAGCGCAAACGGCAGCAGCTCCGGACATATCTGACTTCATCGCTTCCATCCCAGCGGCTGGCTTCAGCGCTAAACCACCAGTATCGAAAGTGATTCCCTTTCCGACATAGGCGTAACTTTTTTTGGCCTTAGCTTTAACTGGCGTGTAAGAAATCTGTAATAGACGTGGCGGATTGGCTGAGCCTTGACCAACAGCTGTGATTCCACCGTAACCCTTGCTCTTTAGCTGCGCATCGTTTATGACCGTAACCTTCAAGCCAATGGCCGTTCCGCCAACTTTCTTTACCAATGCGGCAATCTCCTTGCAGAATGAATCAGGGGTTAGGTGACTTGGAGGAGTGTTAATCAAATCTCTGACTAAGCAGGTGTATTCACCAATAATTGCGGCGCTCTTTATCACTTCTTTGGCTTCCGCTTTCTTTGCAAGCGCTGAATGAATCGTTACTGATTTCAAACTTGCTTGGCGATTCACCATTGAATCAACACGAAATTTATTAAATGAATATGCGCCAAGTAGCGCGCCTTCAGCGATCGCTGCAATAGTTGCAGCCTTCTTGGCGGGCAAAGAAAACGTTGCGCTGGAATTGCCGGCCAAAGCTCTTGCTGCAGCTCCCGCTGCGCGCCGCAAAGTCTCATCTGAGAAGATAGTTTTATTTTCCCCAAGTCCGGTGAAAACTAATAATTTGGTAGCAGTACCGGGAATTTTAATTACTTCATCACTTTTTCCGGTAGCCCCTAAATCAGAAAGAGTTGCCAGTAACTTCTTCTTGTCTAGCGCTATATCTCCACTTTCGATTACCAGTGCGCCCCCTCCCTTTTTCGATGACGTTTTAAATGAGAGACCTACAACTAGAACCTCATCTTTAATGGCTCCATCTGAAAGGTGCAAGGTGGTCATCGAATCTCCTTTATGAGGCTACACAAATCGAACATACTTTTGGGGTCGGGTAAGTGTAAGTTGTTGCCATGAAAAATTCACCACTTGCCGATAGACATATCAACCTTTCTGCCAAGATGGCCGATTTTGGTGGGTGGCTCATGCCAATCGAATATCCCGGCGCAGGCGTACTAGCCGAGCATGCCGCAGTCCGTGAGCGGGTTGGCATATTTGATGTTTCACATCTGGGGAAGGTGAGCGTTAAGGGATCTGGCGCCTTACAATTCTTAAATACAGTTTTTACAAATGATCTGGAAAGAATTACAGATGGGCAAGCGCAGTACACATTGCATTGCAATAGTGAAGGTGGCGTTATCGATGATTTGATCGTTTACCGCAATAGCTCTTCAGATCTTTTCTTGATTCCAAATGCATCTAATACGACAAGCGTCGTAGCAGATCTCATCTCGCGAGTACCAGCCGGTATCGAAATCATAAACCTTCACGAATCATTTGGCGTCATTGCTGTCCAAGGACCACGTTCACGTGAAGTGATAGAAAGTTTTGCGGTCAATCCCGAAATGGATTACATGGCTTTCGGTCATGTTCAGATTGCTGGTTGTCAGGTAATCCTTTGCCGCACCGGCTACACCGGAGAACACGGTTATGAAATCGTTCCACGTTGGCAAGATGCAACCAAAGTTTGGGATGCGTTGACTGAGGCTATAAAAAAGTTTGAAGGTTTGGTTTGTGGTCTGGGCGCGCGAGATACCTTGCGCACCGAAATGGGATATCCACTCCATGGACATGAACTCTCACTTGCAATTACCCCGGTTCAAGCGGCTGCGACTTGGGCGATTGGTTGGGAGAAGCCAATATTTAGTGGCAGTCAAGCGCTGCGCACGGAGAAAGCCAATGGCGCGCACCCGAGAGTTCGCGCGCTAGTTAGCCAAGATCGCGGAATTCCACGAGCCGGAATGCAAGTTAAAAACAGTGCAGGCGAAATAGTTGGAGAAGTTACCAGTGGAACTTTCTCACCAAGCCTTAAAAAAGGAATAGCGCTGGCACTGCTTTCGCACTCAGTTAAATTGGGAGATCAGCTCGTTATAGATGTACGAGGTCGTGATTCGTTAGCAGAGGTGACTAAATTGCCTCTGGTGACTTCGCACGTTCGATAAATTCGATCGGCGTTAGAAACGCCGCGCGTTTCTTAGTTCTGCGAAGTGCCGTTAATACCGCAGGTCCAGCGGCTAAAGTCAACGCAACGGTAAGAATTGCCCGTGGAATATCCCAGGCCATCGCTGATAAAAAATGAAAAGTGATGAAGCGGCCCAAATTTACTGATAAGTCAGCTCCCGGAATAAATGAAAGTTGGGTATTTGCACCGATTGCCCAAGGCCAAAATTGCAGATCCATTAAAAGTCCGTAACTAAGAGATGAAAAAATTGCGATGGCTACTAATAACGTAAGCTCTGCTTTACCTCGCATATTTTTGAATAACGCACCGGCAATTAAACCAATTATTCCGGCGGCAAATAATTGATAACTCAACCAGGGTCCCATTCCGCCAGTTAGTAAGGCAGATGCGAGCATTGCAAGAACGCCAAGTAGAAAACCAAAGGCGCTACCGAAAACACGTGCTGCCAAGATCAATAAGAACCACATAGGCTCCAGTCCGACTGCTCCAGCACCTAGCGGTCGCAGTGCAGCAATTAGTGCAGCCAACATTCCAAGTAACGCGACTGACTTAGCATCTAGGCTTTTATCACTCAATTGCGCAAGTAGTAAAAGAAATGTGAAAGGGATGGCAATCCAGAAAAAATACTGTGCAAACCGTGCCGAGCTTTGATCTGGTGCAAAAAATGGCCAAGTAAATCCAGCTAGAGTAAAGATAGAGACAGAAAATAGCGTGAATTGCGATCTACGTGAAAAACGATAGATATCAGAAGTTTTAAGCATCACGACTCCATCGCTGCGATCACATCTGCCACCGTTAACCAACGCCGTGGTGACATCACCTTTGCAACCTGTGGCGCGAAGGCGGGGGATGAGAGCAAAATATCTAGGGTGGGGCCATCAGCGACGATTTCACCATCTGCCAGAAAAATTACTCGATCGGCAAGTTCGGCTACAAGTTCAACATCATGTGTGGCTATTAGAACGCAGCGCCCTAACTCTCTTGAATAATTCTGTAGCAGACCGATTAACAAGGCTTTAGATTGGTAATCCAAACCACGAGTTGGCTCATCGAGTATCAAGACTTGGGGTTGTGCGGATAAGACAATCGACAACGCAAGGGCTAAGCGTTGGCCTTCTGATAAATCACGCGGATGTGTATTAGGGCTAATAGATGGAACAATTCTTTGTAGAAGTGCAAATGTGGTTCCTGTTGCTATTTGATTATCTTTATCGCCTTGCGAACACTCACCAACGACGCTTTGACCGTAAAGCAGATCGCTAGGTTCTTGCGGAATGAACCCAACCGCCTCTCGGCGAACACTACCTTTCAGATCATTCGAAGCTTTTCCGCAAATGTGCGATGTTCCAGAAGTCGGCTTCTGCAGTCCAACGAGTGCGGTTAGTAGTGAACTTTTACCAGCACCGTTACGACCCATTAGGGCCACAATTTCGCCAGCTCGCACGCTCACATTTAATGACTTCAATACAACTTGAGACCCATATTTGATGGTCAAATCTTTCGCCAATATTCTTTCATCACCAAGGGTATGCAATACATTTTCAACATCTTTACCGGTGTCTCTGATGGTCTCAGTCATTCTTCTAACGTCGCGAACGCTCAGCCCAACGTCAGAGAGTCCCAACGCTCTGGCTAAATGCACAATGGGTGGGGCGATGTCGGCGTTCTTAAGAATTGTTTCAGGAAGATCTATTTTGGCGTTGCCATCACCTGCGATGTGAATAATGCGATCAGCAAATCCAATTACCCGTTCTAAACGATGTTCAGCAATGACAACGGTGAGGCTCAAATCATGAACTAGTCTGTGCAGAATTGATAAGACTTCCTCGGCGGCAATCGGATCAAGGGCGCTGGTCGGCTCATCTAGTACAAGTACTTTTGGATGCATAACTAGTGCGCTACCTATGGCAACTCTCTGCTGTTCTCCTCCGCTTAGTGTTGATATAGCACGATTACGTAAATGGGCCAGCGCCAACAAATCCAAAATTTCTTCAACACGCTTTCGCATTAGATCTGGAGCCAGGTTGAGCGCCTCCATTCCAAAGGCCAACTCTTCTTCGACGGTGTCGGTAACAAATCCTTGCGATGGGTTTTGTCCAACAATTCCCACTAAATGAGCAAGTTCTCCAGGGCGCACCAACTTAGTTGAGATTCCATCGACTGTGATATCACCAGCCAGAATTCCACCAGTGTGATGTGGAACGAGTCCGTTTATCAATTGCAGGAGGGAAGTCTTGCCAGTTCCGGTTGATCCGATGACAAGAACCAGTTCGCCTTCCACAATGGAAAACGAGAGGTCTTCTAAAATAGTTTTTGTCGAAGTGGGATAAATAAGAGATACGTTAGAAAAATTAATCATCAGCGCAATACCAGTGCTAAAGAGAGAACACATAGTGCACTGGCGACAACTACTGAATCAATTTGCCGCCAAGGAATGGGGCGATATCTAGACCTCTTTCGGCTAACCCCGTAGCCACGAGAATCCATTGCCGCCGCCAATTCCAAAGATCGTGAGAGGGAATCTTCAAGCAGGGGAATAGCGATAGAACGCCAAGATGGTTTTTCATCCCCGCGAAGAGTTCGCGCGCGCCGAATGCGTGCAACGCTTTGGACTAATTGCGGAAGAGCGGAGGTTGCGATAACTGTTGCGACTCCAAACTCGTAGATGACAACGGGGGTAACTCGTAAAAGTTTATGTGGGCTGGTAAGAGATACTGCGGCACCGAATAAGCAGATCACTGCAATGATTATTAGGCCTTCATGGATCGAAGAGAGCAATCGCTCTTGAGTAACGACTCCACCAATTCTGATTCCGGCGATCCAACTTGGAAGTGGCAAAATCGGAACAGTGAACAGCTTGGTTCCAGGAATCGGTACACCTATCAAGACTCCAACCACGGTACGTATAAATAAAATTATTGCTCCAAGCCGGAGGGAGAACCAAAATGATTTTGCCCAAGGCGCATCTTCTGCAAATTGATGTACTGAAATCGCTGCAACCGCTATGGCCAATCCGGCTACCCATGCACTATTTGTGGCTATAACTGCCCCAATAAGTAGTAAGGACCAGATCCACCAGGTAAGCGGGTGCAGCGATTTCATAGATTCTTACTATTTCATAAGGGATGCCGGAGTCGAAATTTCAACCCCGCACTCTTTGGCTGGATATCCATTTAGTCCGCAAATGAGCCCGCTCTTATTGGAGCGCACCTTAGCCACCATGCCAAGGACATCAATGCCTTGTGATTCTTTAGCCGTTCTGACGCAAGTTTTAATTGTCTTCTTCATCTTTTCACCCTTAGGCGCATAAGCGCTGGATCCAAAATCGATGACAAGTGCAACTCTTTTAGTGTCCTTGTCAGGCTTTTCCATTCCGCAAATTGACTTGAAATCAGGTTTCACCAAAGGTGCTATCGATGGAATGTCATCTGCACTAAATACAAATGACCAGCCTTCGACAGCTCCATCTTTGACGTCAACTGTTGGTCCGGTCATTGCAGCTGTCCACGTTTTTGCACCAGGGGCTGCTTGGTAGTAACCCCAATAGCGCCAGCCTTTTTCTGCTGCGCTGGCGCTGGGTGCTAAGAATAGATTTGAAAAAGCGAGAATTAAAATCGCACCAACTGTTATTTTCTTACTAGATTTGAAATTAAACTGCATTTTGATTGTGTAGCCTCTCTAATTTAAAGAGTCTCACAGGGGTAGCAGCAAATAAAGTATAAAAATACTTCTCTTCTGACTACGCCCCGCAAACCTCGGCGGGTGTTGGTCTAAATCCACTTTTCAATTAGGTAATCCGACTTAAGCGCCTATGGCGCTCTTACGGTTGCGGGTCAGCGTCGGATTTTCACCGACTTCCCCTAAAAGAAAGCTCTTGATATTTATTTTTTCTTGCATTGCCTTACCTGCGAACGAAACCATATTGATGGTCCATTTGCAACTCTCCACGCGCCACTTGACTGGCAGGGTATGGTTCGGGGCATGGAATATAGGCGCCTTGGTAGTTCGGGGATGTACATATCTGAGATTTCTTATGGAAATTGGATTACACATGGTTCGCAAGTCGAATCAGATGCGGCCATTAAATGCGTACGTACCGCTTATGACTTAGGGATAACTACCTTTGATACCGCCGATGTTTATGCCGCAACCAAGGCCGAATCTGTGCTTGGAAGAGCGCTTAAAGGCATTAAGCGTGAATCTTATGAACTATTCACAAAAGTTTATTGGCCGACTGGATCCGGCAAGAACGATCGCGGTCTCTCACGAAAGCACATTATCGAATCCTGCAACGCTTCACTGAAGCGACTAAAGACCGATCACATCGATCTTTATCAGATGCATCGCTTTGACTATGAAACACCGCTGGAAGAGTCACTAAGCGCCTTCGATGATCTAATTCGAACTGGCAAAGTTCATTACATCGGTTTCTCAGAATGGAACGCCGCGCAAATTAGTCAGGCTCTAGGTATTCAAGATGCCAAGGGATATAACCGCTTTGTCTCTAGCCAGCCACAATATTCGGCTCTTTGGAGAGTTATCGAAAGTGAAGTTGTACCGCTAAGTCAGAGAGAGGGCATTGGTCAGATTGTTTGGTCACCTATGGCACAGGGTGTTCTAACTGGAAAATATTTACCGGGCAAGAAGCCGCCAGCCGGATCGCGCGCCACAGATAAAAAATCTGGCGCTGGCATGATTTCTCGTTGGATGCGCGATGATGTTCTAACCGCTGTTCAGAAATTAGCGCCAATTGCAAAAAGCGTGGATCTGACAATGGGTCAACTATCAATTGCATGGGTTTTGCAGAATCCAAATGTTTCAAGTGCCATCATGGGCGCTACCAAGCCTGCGCAAGTTAAAGAGAATGTGAAGGCGGCAGGGGTGAAACTCTCGAAGGATGTAATGGCTGCGATCGATAAGGCCCTTGGCTCGATTCCAACGACTGATCCGAAAGAGACGAAAAGCCCGAATCCTCGCGCGTAACTAATTAAGGCTTAATTAAAGTTTGTCGCCTGGCTTAATCTGTGGCTTTGGTGCGCGCATGCGACGCATCTGCGTCGAACGCAACCAACCGTAGAGTCCCAAGCCCTTTGTGCTCTTATCAGGAAAACGCTTTATTACTTCGGTCTTAATTTTGCGGGAGAGAAAGAAGCCGTCGATAATTGAATAAAAAAGCACGCTATACATAATGGCAATACCAGCGACAGCAAATGCTCCAATTGGGATTAGAGATAAAACCAGAACAAAACCAATTACCGGCAAGAAATACTCGCCGATCGAACGTCGCGAATCCACGAAGTTTCTAACGAACTTCTTTTCCGGCCCGCGATCACGAGCAGGCAGCGCACTTTCATCTCCACGAAGGTAGGCAGCTCTTTGTGCGATTCGCGCATTGCGTGTGGCATCCTTAACGCGCTTCTTCTCGGCCTTTGAGGACGCGGGAGCTAAAGATGAAACTTTTACCGAGGCTTGCGCTTCCTTGCGCTTTGGAGTTGGGCGTCCTTTTTTCTGTGAGCTATCTGCTGAATTCGTCATGGCGCAAACTATAGGGCGAGCATCTGCTCAAGTGCTAACTTTGAGAATCGAGCTACATCGGCAGCGACCTTTATTTGATTAACTACATGGCCAGCGACAAGGGACTCCATCGCCCATACGAGGTGAGGTAGATCAATTCGGTTCATGGTTGAGCAATAGCAGACCGTCTTATCTAGGAAAAGGATCTCTTTACCCGGGTGGGCTTTAGCTAATCTAGAAACTAAATTCAGTTCAGTCCCGATCGCCCATTTACTTCCCTCAGGCGATGCTTCAACGGTCTTAATTATCATTTCGGTACTGCCTACAACGTCGGCGATAGAAACCACCTCGTTTTTACATTCTGGGTGAACCAAGACTTGCACACCAGGAACGCGTTTACGTACTTCTTCAACCGACTCGACCGAAAAACGTCCATGCACTGAACAATGGCCGCGCCACAGAATGATTTTGGCCGCGCGAATTTCTTCAGGGGTTAATCCACCCATCGGCTTCCAGGGATCCCAAAGTACACAATCACCGAGCGATAGCCCGAGTGAAAGTACGGCTGTGTTGCGCCCTAAGTGTTGGTCTGGCAAGAAAAGAATTTTCTCACCTTTGGTGAGCGCCCATTCCATTGTCTTCTTAGCATTTGAAGATGTGCAAATCGTTCCGCCATGTTCTCCTGTGAAACTTTTTATTGCAGCTGATGAATTCATGTAAGTGACTGGAATTGTTTTTTCAGATACTCCGACCGCGGTCAGATCTTTCCAACACTTTTGAACTTGATTTGCAGTCGCCATATCTGCCATCGAACAACCCGCTGCAAGATCGGGGAGAATAACTTTTTGCGCTGCAGAAGTTAAAATATCTGCACTTTCGGCCATGAAATGCACACCACAAAAAATTATATATTCCGCACTCGATTGCGCAGCTGCGGCTTGAGCTAATTTAAATGAGTCACCTGTTATGTCAGCGAAGGCGATTACTTCATCTCTTTGATAATGATGGCCAAGTATGAGTGCGCGATCTCCGAGCGCGGCTCGCGCAGCAACGGCTCGCGCTACTAAATCGGGGTCGCTAGCGGCAGGCATTTCCCCAGTGCAAGAGACGCCTCTCTCGGATTTCAAGTCACTGCCTTGCCCTAACAAGAGCAAGTTAGTTAGCGAGACTGGGCTAGATGTGGACATGGACACATTCTCGCGCATTTTTGGCGCTGCTGTCGCATCTCGGGCATCAGGAAGGTAGGCTTGCTACATGACTACTGAGACAACCACCAGCACCTCAATCGCTCTTACTGATGTAGCCGCAGCCAAGGTTGCTGCCCTGCTTGCTCAAGAAGGACGCGATGATTTGTACTTGCGCGTTGCCGTTCAGCCAGGCGGGTGTTCTGGGCTTCGCTACCAACTCTATTTTGATGATCGCAATCAAGAAGGCGACATCGCGCGCGAATTTGGCGCGGTCAAAGTTGTTGTCGACAAGATGAGCGATCCATATTTGATGGGCGCGACAATTGATTTTGTAGACACTATCGAGAAGCAGGGCTTCACAATCGATAATCCACAAGCGCAGGGTTCTTGCGCTTGTGGAGATTCATTTAACTAAAGCTTTAAAGCCACGTAAATTTCGATGAAAATTGGCGTAGCAGGCTCGGTTGGCCTTGACCATTTAATGACCTTCCCGGGCAAATTTACTGATTCACTTGTAGCAGGATCTCTCGAAAAGGTTTCATTATCCTTTTTAGTTGATGGCTTAGAAGTTCGCCGTGGTGGATGCGCCGCAAATATCGCATTCGGTATGGGATCACTCGGTTTAAATCCTATTTTGATCGCAGCCGTTGGAATCGATTGGCCAGATTACAATGCCTGGTTGGTTCGTCACGGCGTAGATACTTCACACGTTTTGATTTCCAAGACTCTACACACCGCGCACTTCATGGTAACAACAGATACTGAACTAAATCAGATCGCCTCATTCTTTCCTGGCGCCATGTCTGAGGCGCGCAACATTGAGTTATTGCCGATTATGGAAAAGACCGGCAAGTTGGATTTGCTTGTGATTTCTCCAGATGATCCGGAAGCGATGTTGCGCCACTCTGACATCGCTCGTCAGCAGGGTATTGCTATCGCTGCCGACCCTTCACAACAAATGGCACGTATGAGCGGTGAAGAAATCAAGTTGCTGATTACTGGCGCTACTTACCTATTCTTCAATGAATATGAATTGGCTCTTGCGATTCAGAAAACTGGTTGGAGCGATCGCGACATTTTGGAACAAGTCCAATACCGCATAGTCACGCTGGGTTCAGATGGTGCACGAGTTGAATCTCGTCATGGCCAAACTATAAAAGTTACTTGTCCAAAGGAGAAAGCCAGGATTGATCCAACCGGAGTTGGCGATTCATTTAGATCTGGTTTCGTGGCAGGTTTGGCTTGGGGGCTAAACCATGAACGTTGTGCGCAGTTAGGTGCAATGATTGCAACCTATGTAATTGAAACAACGGGGACGCAGGAATACAGATTTACTTCGGCTGAATTTGTAGAAAGATTTAGCACAGCCTATGGCGCTAGCGCTGCTGCTGAGATCGAACCGCACTTACCAAAGCGGTAACTAGGCCAGTAATTTCTTCCAGAGTTGTCTCGGTATGTATTGCAATTCGTATATTTCCATCTGTCGGCAGCCCCATTGCGGCTAAGACATGGCTAGGCTGCAAATTCATAGCCGTGCATGCTGACCCCGAATCAACTGCGAATCCTTTTCGATCGAGTTCACGCACCAACTCTTCACCGTTGGTTCCAGGAATTACGATTGAGGTTAAATGGGCCATGGATTTTTCCAATTCACCAGCGATTAGCGCATCTGGAAGCGCATTTCTGATATCTGTGCGAAAGCGCTCGGTTAGCTCTCGCGTGAAAACTTCACTGGGACGGTAGTTCTCTAGCGCAACGGCGCTAGCTAGCAACAGAGGCAATGAATAAGTGCCGTATGTACGGCGAACGCTAGAGATATGGGGGAGCGGGTTCTTCCAATGTGCCGCGTTATTAATCGCAACTATTGCCAGCCCTGCTGGACCATCCCATGACCTGGAATCAAAACAGGCGCTGTCCCATCGTTCTGGCAACTTAACGCGCGCACCGGTCGCAGTGCTATCTACAGCAATCAACAAGTCTTTTGGAATTTCATTTGGTAATTCGTTTATTGCGCCACTTTCGCCATTACCTAGCTGAAATGCCAGAACTGAATTAGGCGAGAAACCCGTTGTAGAAAAATTTAATCTGCCATCTTTAGATAATGGAATTTCAAACTTGGGGCCCTTATGCGATCTCACCGTTGCAATTACGCCACTGCGATCGCCAGCCCCAGAATATAAATTTTTATTTTCATCTAGTAATCCAGCCAGTGCAAGAAAGTAGCTAAGCCCCACTTCACCTGTAACCTCAATCTGCTCTGGACTCACTCCAAGGCGGTGGGCTAGCGATTCGATTGCGCCATTTCGTAAAATCGCAGCCTTACTTGGATACTGGCCAATCTTTTTGGGATCAGCCCATCCGCCTTCGATGGCAGATAGCATCGCTTCCTTAGCCAGCGAATTAAGTGCTGTCTCGGACTGAAAATTTCCTGTGACTGGAACCACCCCGCGAACGCTACTAGCCAATGCGCGCATGAGGGAAATACAGCACTATCCTTAGGCTCATGTCCGCCAAAGAACGCCGCCCGACGCTTCGCGCTCTGCTGGTGGCACCGCTTGCCCTTGTCTTAACTGGATGCGCGCAAGTCTCTGGGCTTGGTTTTGAAGAAGGACTGTCTAGCGTCAACGATATTTCGCTCTCGCTCTGGCAGGGTTCATGGATCGCCGCAAGCGTTGTTGGAGTTTTCACTTTAATTCTGATTCTTTGGCCAGCGATCTTCCATCGAGCACACGCAAGCAAAGGCGAGTTTCCGAAGCAGACTCAATACAACGTGCCAGTGGAAGTCGCCTACACAGTAATTCCTTTCATTATCGTCGCGGTTCTGTTCTACTTCACAGCGGTAAAGCAAAATGAGATCGTTGAAAAAACCACGTCTTACGCTCATGAGATCACAGTTGAAGGTTTTCAGTGGTCGTGGCAATTCGGATATCCAGAAGCGGGACCAAAGGCAGTCGTGACTGGAACACCTGCAAATCCACCAACGCTGGTAGTACCACTCGGCGAAAAAGTACGTTACACAATTACGTCAAATGATGTCGTGCATGGCTTTTGGGTCCCAGCTTTTATGATTCAAATGCAGAACTTGCCAGGTGTGACAAATAGCCTCGAATTCACTGCAAAAAAAGTTGGCACCTATCCAGGCCGATGCAACATTTTGTGTGGACGCAATCATTCGCAGATGCTCTTCACCGTAAAAGTTGTTACACCATCTGAATACAAGACTTATCTAGAAACTCTGAAGGAGAGTGCAGCATGACAACTTATGCAGAACGTCCAATCATTGATGCTGCCTCAGTTGTGCCATCGGTTAAAGGTAAAAATTTCGTAAAATGGATTACCTCAACTGATCACAAAACGATCGGCTACATGTACCTGATCGCTACCTTCGCTTGGTTCTTAATTGGGGGTGTCCTGGCGCTAGCCCTTCGCGCCGAACTTGCTCGCCCCGGAATGCAGTTCCTAAGCAATGAGCAGTACAACCAAATCTTCACAATGCATGGAACGATCATGCTCTTGATGTTTGCAACCCCTCTCTTTGTCGGCTTTGCCAATGTAATCATGCCACTGCAGATTGGTGCGGCAGATGTCGCCTTCCCTCGATTAAATATGCTTTCTTTTTGGCTCTTTATTTTCGGTAGCGTCACCGCAGTAGCCGGATTCTTAACTCCAGGGGGAGCGGCATCATTTGGTTGGACCGCTTACGCCCCTCTAGCAAACTCAACTTATTCGCCAGGAATCGGTGGCGACCTTTGGGTAATCGGTCTTGCGGTCTCTGGTCTCGGAACAATCCTTGGTGGCGTTAACTTCATAACCACTATTTTTACAATGCGCGCACCCGGAATGACCATGTTTCGTATGTCGATATTTTCTTGGAACGTTCTTTTAACTTCGATTCTTGTACTTCTTGCATTCCCTCCCTTAGCAGCAGCCTTACTTGCCTTGGAATCAGATCGACTCTTTGGTTCTCATATCTTTGATCCAGCAAATGGTGGAGCAATGTTGTGGCAACACCTTTTTTGGTTCTTCGGACACCCGGAGGTTTATATCTTGGCGCTGCCCTTCTTTGGTATTGCCACGGAGATTTTGCCCGTATTTAGCCGTAAACCGATCTTTGGTTATAAAGGGCTGATCGCAGCAACTATTGCAATTTCTGCCCTATCGGTAGCGGTGTGGGCGCACCACATGTTTGCTAGCGGACAAGTTCTTTTGCCATTTTTCTCATTTATGACATTTCTAATCGGTGTTCCAACGGGAGTTAAATTCTTCAATTGGATCGGCACCATGTGGCGTGGTCACGTAACATTTGAAACCCCAATGCTCTTCGTTATGGGCTTCCTTGTCACCTTCTTATTCGGCGGTATCACCGGAATAATCTTGGCTTCACCGCCAATGGATTTTGCAGTCTCCGCCTCTTACTTCGTTGTTGCGCATTTCCACTATGTACTTTTCGGAACAGTTGTCTTTGCCATGTTCGCAGGTTTCTATTTCTGGTGGCCGAAGATGACTGGTCGCATGCTTAATGAGCGCCTAGGAAAGATTCACTTCTGGACACTCTTCGTCGGTTTCCACACAACATTCTTGATTCAACACTGGTTAGGCATTAAGGGATTTCCTCGTCGCTATGCCGATTATTTGGCAACAGATGGTTTTACTGAAATGAACATGGTCTCTACCGTTGGTTCAGCGCTTCTGGCTTTGTCAATGATTCCATTCTTTGTAAACGTTTGGATCACCCGCAAGTCACCACTTGTAAATTGCGATGATCCTTGGGGGTATGGCTCTTCACTGGAATGGGCGACATCATGTCCACCGCCACGTCATAACTTCTTGACTATGCCGCGTATTCGTTCAGAGCGTCCAGCATTTGATCTGCACCATCCTCACATTAAAACCGAAGGTCACTAATGAAAACTAATTGGCAACTCTTTGGTGGTCTTAGCCTCTTCTACGTCGCCATTGCCGTCATCTACTTCTATGTAGGAGGAGAAGCAGTTGGCATAACCGGAATGATTTTGGCTGCCTGCCTAGCTGGCATGGTCGGTTTCTATATTTGGTTTACGCAAAAGCGAATCGGACAAATTTTGCCTGAAGATCGCCCGACTGGTGAAATTGCAGATAGCGCCGGAGAACTCGGTTTCTACAGTCCTCATTCATGGTGGCCGTTACCGGTTGCTTTGAGTTCGATGGCGCTAGGACTTTCATTGATTATTGGTTGGTGGCTAACGGTTATCGCACTCGGAGCGCTAGTTATTAGCATTATCGGTTTCGTAACAGAGTACGAAAAGCCATTACCTGAGACCGCGCCT
>SHVF01000016.1 GCA_009691135.1 Candidatus Planktophila sp. | reverse complement strand
GGCTTACTTCCCATTGTTAGGTCTCTGGTTCTTTATGGCAGGTGCAGTTTTTGTGCACTTCAAAGCCAGCAAAGTCAGAACCGCTTTTCCAGCCTTCTTTCTCCTAACTCTAATCTCAATCGCACTCGTACTGATTTAAAGAAAGATAGAGAGAAGATAAATATGCATTCCCAACGCCGTCTAGAAATTTTGCGCGCTATTGTCGATGAGTACGTGGCCACGCAAGAACCCGTCGGCTCAAAATCTATTGCTGATAAATCAGCCCTTGGTCTCTCACCTGCCACAATTCGTAATGAGATGGCAGTACTTGAAGATGAAGGCCTGATCACGCATCCGCATACATCAGCTGGACGCATACCGACAGACCTGGGTTATCGCGTATTCGTGGACAAATTGGCAACAGTTAAGCCTTTTTCTTCGGCTGAGCGTCGCGCAATCGAAACTTTCTTGGATGAAGCAAATAACCTAGAAGAGTTGATGAAGAGATCTGCAAAGTTGTTAGCAGATTTAACTAAGCAAGTTGCAGTAATTACCTATCCCATAATTGGTGAAGGCCCTGGCAGTGGAAAGATGACGATTTCAGGAACAGCTAACTTGGCGCGTTCGGGTGAAGATTTAGGCGCATCACTATCACCAATTCTTGAAGCACTTGAAGAACAAGTTGTATTACTGCGTTTATTGGGTGATGCCAATGAAAATGTGCAGGTTCGTATTGGCGGGGAACAGAAGGAGACAAATTTGCGTCAGACTTCCCTTGTTACAGTTGGATACGGCGCCGATAATTCAGCGATCGGAGCACTTGGCGTATTGGGGCCAACCCGAATGGATTACGCCGGATCAATGGCGGCAGTTACTGCAGTTGCACGTTATGTCGGACGCTATATATCAGAGAGCAATTAATTTATGTCTGATCATTACCAAACTCTCGGTGTTGATCGCGGTGCTAGCGCCGATGAGATAAAGAAGGCTTATCGCAAGATTGCCCGCGAACTTCATCCAGATGTAAATCCAGATCCAGCTGTGCAAGATAAATTTAAAGAAGTAACTGCAGCCTATGAAGTCTTAAGTGATCCGCAGAAACGTCAGTCATATGACATGGGTGGCTCTGGTTTCGGCGGCGGTTTCGGCGGCGGTGGATTTAGCGACATCATGGATGCCTTCTTTGGGGGCGGACAAAATCGTGGACCACGTCCACGCATGCGCCAGGGACAAGATGCGTTAATTCGCGTTGAAGTTGATTTAAATGAAGCGTGCTTCGGTACCGAACGCGATATCTCAGTAGAAAACGCGGTGACTTGTACTAAATGTAAAGGTCAAGGATCTGCAGACGCATCCGCACCTTCGATGTGCCAAGTTTGTAAAGGGCGCGGTGAAACGCAGCAAGTACAGCGCTCATTCCTCGGTCAAGTTATGACATCTCGTCCTTGTGTTTCTTGTCAGGGATACGGCAGCGTCATACAAAATCCTTGTCGCGAATGCGCTGGCGATGGACGAGTACGTGCGCGTCAAAATATAAGTGTGAAAATTCCAGCAGGTGTTGAAACAGGCAACCGTATTCAACTAGCTGGACGCGGTGAAGTTGGATCAGGTGGCGGACCGGCCGGTGATCTCTATGTTGAAATTGTGGAAGCACAACATCCTTATCTAATTCGCGATAACCACAACTTGCACGTCGCCATTGAAGTTTCATTTGCAGCAGCCTCTCTTGGCACCAAAGTCATGGTCGAGTGCTTAGACGGGCCAATCGAAGTTGAAGTTCGCGCTGGCACTCAAAGCGGTGCAACCATTCCGGTGCGTGGAAAAGGAATGACGCGGCTGCGCGCTGGAACACGTGGAGATTTAATTGTGCATGTCGAGGTTCAGACCCCACATAAATTGAGCAGAGATCAAGAAGAGATGCTCCGTAAATTTGCTACAGCTCGTGGTGAAAAGTCGGGGGATGTAAAGATCAAGGGGCTCGAACAAGGCTTCTTTAGCAAGTTCAGAGATGCCTTCGGACGCTAATGCTGACTCTCTTCTTCGTTAATGATCTACCTAAAGTTGTTGGAAGTAGTTACGAATTTGGTGGAGAAGATGCTGGGCATGCTATCCGTGTGCTGCGCACTCAAGTAGGAGATAGTTTCGCGCTCTCTGATGGGCAAGGGGCTTGGTCAATTGTGCAAGTTAGGGTTATCAATAAGAAGTCAATGTCAGTTCAAGTAACACAATCAGGTTACGAAGAAGCGCTGTCTGTTGAATTTACAGTTGCACAAGCTTTGACTAAAGGCGATCGTATAAAAGAAGCTATTGAGTTAAATACTGCAGGCGGTGCTGATGTAATTTTATTGTGGGCAGCAACTCGTTCGATCGGAAAAGCAAATTCAGATCTTATGCAGAAGTTAGCCACAACTGCGCGCGAGGCCAGCAAACAGACCAGACGCAATCGGATTCCATTTGTGATGGGTGTACTAGATGCCAAGAAGATTGCGGGAGAGGTTCCTAATTACGATCTAGCAATTGTTTTTCACGAGAGCGCACAATTTAAATTAACTGAAATTGTTAAGCCTGGTATTAAGAAAGTCTTAGCGATCATTGGCCCCGAAGGCGGAATCACCGATGAAGAGTTGGCGATATTTACAGCCGCTGGAGCTCAAGTTGCATTGCTAGGTCGTCCAATTTTCCGTTCCGCACACGCTGGCATGGCGGCGCTTTCTGGTCTAAACGCGGCTTTAAATATCTGGTAAAGGTATAGTCAACTTATGGCGCTGGATCCTGATTGCATCTTCTGCAAAATCATTGAAGGTCAGATTCCTGCTGATATAGTTTTTCGAAACGAAAACGTGGTTGCATTTAGCGATTTAAACCCGCAGGCTCCGACCCACGTTTTAATCATCCCGACTCTGCATACCGAAAATGCGGCTTCACTTGCCAAGATCTCTGCCACGATCCTGGCTGCGCTATTTACCACCGCCAGCGAGATCGCAGCCGTGAATAAGCTAACTGGTTATCGGACAGTCTTTAATACTGGCGCCGACGCCGGTCAGAGCGTTTTTCACGCTCACTTGCACCTGCTTGGTGGGCGTGGGCTCGCTTGGCCACCCGGTTAAAAGTAGTATCACTGACTATATGGAACGAACTCTGATCACCGTCCCACCTGCGATCTCGATGGTTTCACTCATCGGCGCCCATGATGTCAACTTACGAGCCATTGAAGCCGCCTTCCCGAGCGTGAACATCACGGTGCGCGGTAATGAAATTACTCTGCGCGGTCCGCACATTGATTGCATCGTGTTAGAAAAATTATTTGCCGAAATGATGGTTGTGATCCGTTCTGGTCAGGTGCTCACCGTTGATGCAGTCAAACGCAGCATCGTAATGTTGGGACAAGAGCCTGCTGAAAGTCCAGCAGAAGTTCTCTCTCTAAATATTGTTTCTAATCGTGGACGTACGATTCGCCCAAAGACAGCAAATCAGAAGAAGTATGTAGATGCGATTGAAGATAACACCATCACATTTGGTATTGGTCCAGCAGGTACAGGAAAGACATACCTTGCGATGGCAAAGGCGGTTGCGGCGCTGCAAGCAAAGAAAGTAAATCGCATAATTTTGACTCGCCCAGCCGTTGAAGCGGGGGAGAAGTTAGGCTTCCTGCCCGGCACGCTAAGTGAAAAGATTGATCCATTTCTTCGCCCGCTCTTTGATGCCTTGCATGACATGATCGATGTTGATTCGATTCCACGTTTAATGCAAACTGGCGTTATTGAGGTAGCCCCGCTTGCTTACATGCGTGGTCGCACCTTGAATGATTCATTCATTATTTTGGATGAAGCGCAGAACACCACACCTGAACAGATGAAGATGTTCCTAACTCGCTTAGGTTTTGGGTCAAAAATGGTGGTCACCGGAGATGTGACGCAAGTTGATCTTCCTAATGGAGTGCGATCAGGGCTGCGTATCATCTCCGATATCTTGCACGATATCGATGATATTTCCTTTATGGAGCTAACTGCCGAAGATGTAGTTCGTCATCGTTTGATTGGGGATATCGTCAAGGCCTATGAAAAGTATGATGAAATTAAGAGCGCTCCTCGTAACTTGCGCAACCAATAAATCAAATAATTATGACAATAGAAATCACCAATAAATCTGGCGAACTTGTGCCCACCGAAAGCGTGCGCACCCTTTTGCAAAATTCCTTAGTTGAGTTAAAGCTAAACCCCGAATGTGAAGTAAATTTAGTCTTTGTCAATGTCGCCGAAATGACCGAACTTCATATTAAATGGATGGATGAGGGTGGACCAACCGATGTGCTCTCATTTCCGATGGATATCCCAGTAGATGAAAATGAAGCGGTAACTCTTGGCGATATCGTGATTTCACCGGTTGTTGCTGCAGAGCAGGCAGCGGCAGCTGGACACAGCGCCGAACGCGAGATATTTATTTTGGCAGCGCACGGTCTTCTGCATATTTTGGGATATGACCATGCAGAATCAGCAGATGAAAAAATAATGTTTGCACTGCAAGAAGACTTAGTTAAGAAATATGAGGCGTTAGCGTGAATACCTTTAATATCAGCGCAATTATCGTTTTGATAGCCTTCGCCGGTTTCTTAGCAGCCTCTGAATCAGCGCTCACCTCCATTTCGCGCGTCTTAATCGAAGAACTTGAATCCAAACGCGGTGGACATTTGCTCAGGAAATACTCCAAGCAACCCTCGCGTTATTTAAATGTACTTCTCTTAGTACGCAAGATCTGCGAATTTACGGCGGCCGCGCTTCTAGCAGTTGCGTTATTGCGTCAATATTCATCTGCGCAAGCGATGGCGATGACAGTTGTAATCATGGTAGTTCTTTCTTACGTGGTCGTCGGCGTTGGTCCTCGTACTCTGGGACGTCAGCAACCGCACAAATGGGCGCGCGCAGGTATATCAGTTGCCTATTTCTTAGCCTTTATTCTGGGGCCGGTTACAAATCTTCTGATCGCCATAGGTAATGCAATTACTCCAGGTAAAGGATTTCGTAGCGGTCCATTTACCAATGAAGCCGAACTTCGCGACCTAGTAGATCAAGCGCACGAGCGCGGCCTGGTGGAATCTGATGAGCACGAGATGATTCACTCAGTCTTTGAACTTGGCGATACCCTGGTGCGCGAACTTGCGGTTCACCGCACAGATATGGTTTGGATCGAAAGTGATAAGAGTTTACGGCAAGCGCTTTCACTTGCTCTGCGTTCTGGCTATTCCAGAATCCCAGTAGTCGGCGATAACCTAGATAACATCATCGGTATTGCCTATGTAAAGGATTTGGCAAAGCGCGCACTTGATCACCACGAGGCTGAAACCACTGAAAAAGTTGAGCAACACATGCGCCCTGCCGTCTTTGTGCCAGAAATAAAAATTGCTGCAGAGCTATTAAAAGAGATGCAACGCGATCAGATCCACTTAGCGATTGTTGTTGACGAATATGGCGGTACCGCAGGCATCATCACGATTGAAGATATTATTGAAGAAATTGTTGGTGAGATTGCAGACGAGTTCGATGATGGCATCGAAGCATTTATCTGGATTACCGAAGATAAAGCACGCGCGAAGGCGACTTTGCATATTGAAGATTTGGCCGATGAGTTAAAAGTTGATATCGATAAAGCAGATTTTGAAGATGTCGACACTATCGGCGGTTTAATGGCACAGAAATTGGGACGTGTTCCAATTGCCGGTAGCACAATCTCAATTGTAGGTTGGACGATTACCTCAGAGCGCCCCGTCGGCCGGCGTCGAAAAATCAGCAGCGTAATCATTGAGCGAATTAAGGATGAGGCACCAGAAGATCATGAGTAATTCATTTAGCAATCCTGAGGATGCCAAGCTAGCAACTCTTGCTACTTCTACTTTGGCACGCACTGGCGCTAAACAAGCGGCTACGTTACGTGATACAACTGGACGCACCTATGTTGCAATTAATATTTCAACTGAATCGCTTTCACTTGATGCAGTACAAGCAGTTTTCACAGTTGCTGCTGCATCGCAAATATCTGGAATTGAATCTGTTGTAATCGTGGGGGAGTCCGCTGCAGAAACGTCAGTTATTACTGAAAATTCACCGCAGGCGACAATTTTTTATATCGATGCTAGCGGGAGCGTAACTAGGGCATAAGATAGCCCAATGCGTATCGTGCGATTTACTCCAGGACCTGAATCTGGTCTGGGCGCTGATCCACTCTTTGGAGTACTCGAAGAAGATAACTCGATCGCGATAATTTCGGGAGATCCGATTTATCACGGCGTCACTAAGACCGCCGCCAAAGTTGAACTTTCGAAGGTGCGTTTATTGGCGCCAGTAATTCCACGTAGCAAAATTGTTGCGGTCGGCAAGAACTATGCCGACCATGCCAAAGAGATGGGCTCTGATGTTCCTAAAGAGCCGATCATCTTCTTAAAACCAAATACTTCTGTGATTGGCCCGGGCGATACGATTGTTTGGCCCGCCATGGCCCCAACGATTGATTACGAAGCAGAACTCGCTGTTGTGATCGGACGTGTCTGTAAAGATGTTCCTAAAGAGCGAGTTCACGAAGTTATCTTTGGTTACACCTTGGCAAATGATGTGACCTGCCGTGAGCTACAACGCAGTGATGGCCAATGGGCGCGCGCGAAAGGATTCGATACTTTCTGCCCAATCGGCCCATGGATTGAAACTGACTTTGTGCCTGGCACACAGCGAATCTTCTCTAAGGTAAATGATGAATTGCGCCAAGATGCAACGCTAGACCAGATGATCTTTAGCGTCTCCGATATTGTTGTATTTGTTTCTCAAGTTATGACTTTATTGCCTGGCGATGTAATCATTACCGGAACACCAGCGGGAATTGGTCCACTAATCGAGCGTGGCAACGTCGTTGTAAGCGTTGAGGGACTTGGTCAATTAACAAATAAGGTGAGTGCCAAACCGTGAGTGAGAAAAAAGTAAAGGTGCGCTTCGCACCATCTCCTACAGGTGATCTCCATGTCGGAAATATCCGCACTGCGCTATTTGATTGGGCATATGCGCGCCACACAGGTGGCACATTCTTATTCCGCATTGAAGATACTGATACAACTCGCGTAACCGATGAATATATCCAAGCGGCGATTGATACTCTTAAATGGCTTGGCCTCAATTGGGATGAAGGTCCAGAAGTCGGCGGCGAGAATGGCCCTTACTTACAATCGCAACGTTTAGATATTTACGCACATTGGGCTCAGAAATTTCTAGATCAGAAAGATGCTTATTACTGTTACTGCTCACCGGAAGAGTTAGAGGCGGTTCGCGAAGCACAACGCGCTGCAAACGTGGCACCTGGATACAACGGACATTGTCGTGAATTAACTGCAGATCAAATTGCTGGATATAAAGCACAAGGGCGCAAGGGCGTTGTTCGTATGCGCATGCCAGATGGCAGCACAACTTTTACAGATGAGATTCGTGGGGATGTCACCTTTGATCACAAATTTGTACCCGACTTTGTATTAGTGCGCGCAGATGGTTCACCGCTTTACACACTGGCTGTGGCCGTCGATGACATTTTGATGAAGGTCACCCACGTTCTGCGTGGTGAAGATCTGCTTTCTTCAACGCCGCGTCAGATCCGCGTCTATCAAGCGATGGGCGTTGTAATCGATGATTACCCAGTCTTTGCTCACCTTCCCTTCGTAATGGGCCAAGACAACGCCAAATTATCTAAGCGCAACGGTGAAGTATCGATTGCTTGGTATCGCGAGCAAGGTTATTTGCCGGAAGCGATCTGCAACTACCTTGCTTTGCTTGGTTGGTCACCTGGCGAAGATCGCGAAAACGTCACCATGGCCGAACTCTGCGAACTCTTCACCGTAGATAAAGTGCATTCATCGCCAGCGCGCTTTGATATGAAGAAGTTGGAAGCGATAAATGGTGACAAGATTCGCGCACTTACTTTAGATGAATTCCTAAAATGGTCTCTGCCTTTCTTAACTAAAGCAGGCGTAATAACCGGAACTGATGCTGAAATTGCATTAGTCAAGCAAGCACTTCCCATTATTCAAGAACGCATTGTAAAACTTGATGAAGTACCGGCCATGTTGCGATTCTTATTTGTCAAAGAATTCGCTGTTGAAGAAGCATCGCTTTCCAAAGTAACCGATGCTGCATCCAAGGAAGTCCTAAAACGATCACTCGCTGAATTAACATCCCTTACAGTCTGGAACCATGATTCAATCGAGGCGGCTCTTCGCACATCGCTAATTGAAGAGATGGGCCTTAAGCCGCGCATCGCATTTGGCGCAGTTCGCATTGCAACCACCGGATCAACAATTTCTCCACCACTGTTTGAGTCGATGGAGTTGCTTGGCAAAGAGGCCGCGCTAGCCCGAATCACTGCGGCAATCGCGCTGTAAATCTGAGGTATTCTTTCCCCTGTTCTATTGGGGTATGGGGTAATTGGCAGCCCTGCTGATTCTGGTTCAGTAAGTCTAGGTTCGAGTCCTGGTACCCCAGCGCAGTTTCCCAGTTTGATCAAGCAGTGAGTGCAGTAAAGAAATGTACTAGGGCCCCGTCGTCTAGCGGCCTAGGACTCTGGCTTCTCAAGTCAGCTACGAGGGTTCGAATCCCTTCGGGGCTACGTATTACCTGTTTGGATCTATTTATTAATTACCAAGGCTGTGCGCCGAGGCCACCATCAAAGTCATAAGTTGATCCGGTGGCCCAGGCATTGGCATCTGATAATAAAAATTCAGTAACTCCAACAACTTCCTTAGCGGTTGCATAGCGCGCAAGTGGCGCAGCAGCTTTCCAAGCCGCCACACCTTCTGGCCATGCTTGATCTATTCCCTCGCGACCAATTAAGCCAAGGCGCAGACCAAGTACGCGCATCGGTAGATGCGCACGAGATGCCGAGCGAGTTAATACATCTAAGGCTGCCTTGCTTGCTCCATATATTTCATGTCCAGCGCGTGGATTTAACGCTTCGACAGATGAAATATTCAAAACAACGCTGACACCAGATTTAGCACTTTCATCAATAATCTCTTTGGGCGCATCGACATTGATGCGCATCATCAACTCTATCTCCGCACGGCTGGCATGAGCCGGATCCAGAATTGCTTGATTAGCCGCATTGTTAATTACAAAATCTAACTTACCCGCACGGGCGATCGCTTCTTGCACAAGCGAATTGCCAGATTTGGTTACTGCAAGATCTCCAGCGATGATATGCAAATTTTGGCGCGCTTTTAACTCTCCAGCATTTACTTGAGCGCAGACGGTAAAGCCTAGTTCGAGAAATCGATCAACATAGGCACGCCCGATCAAGCCAGAAGCACCAGTTATCAGAATGTTCTTTCCAGTAAAGCTCATCGCAGCGGATCCAGCACTTTAACTCGTTGATTAACACGATTTATCAAATCTGCTAAATCAATTTTGGTGCTGGTTCGATTAGCGACTACTTGATCACCTGCAACCCAAACATCTGTGACATCACCGCGACCAGCAGCAAAAACCAAAAGAGCATTTACATTGTGAACTGGCGTTAAGTGCGCAGCCTGCAGATCGATAGCAATTAGATCGGCCTCTTTACCAATTTCGATACTGCCGATGCGATCGGCCAACCCGACAGCGCGGGCGGCTTCGATGGTTGCAGCGCGCACGATTGAAGTTAAATCAACATCAGCAGGGGATTGGCGCAATGCAATGACGTGGGCTGCCATGCGCATTACCGAGAACATATCTAAATCATTTGATGAGGCGCAACTGTCGGTACCAAGACCAACGGCAATTCCAGCCTTGCGCATATCGTTAAAGCGCGCCAAACCAGAACCAAGTTTTAAATTACTTCCGGGGCAATGTCCAACTGATGCGCCTTTACTTGCTGCAATCTTCATATCTGAATCACTTAAATGAACTCCATGGCCAAAGATCGTTGGCACATCTAATATTCCAGTATCACGGCAAACTTCAGTTGGAGTCTTGGAATATCGCTGAGCAATATCCAGGTTTTCCACCTCTGTCTCAGAAACATGTAGATGAATGCGCGCACCAAGCTCTTTGGCAATTTGCGCTACTTGCGTTAAGTTTTCTGGTGAATCTGTGTAGGTTGAATGCGGCATTAAATAAGTCGGAATATATGGACCACCGATTTTGGCGAGTTCATCTTTCCATTGATGTGCGCGTTCAATGCGCTGATGCCATTGCAGACCATCTAAACCTGGGAAATCAAAGAAGATCGGGCCGGCTATGTGGCGCAAGCCCACGCGCACCGCACCACGATGAGTTGCGACCGGATTTAAATACATATCCATAGTTGTGGTTGTGCCAGATAGCAGCGCTTCAAGAGCACCTAGTTCAGTACCGAGTTCGCAAGTTGGCTCATCCATAATCGCACCTTCAGCGGCCCAGACAAGTTCGAGAAAGCCTTGCAGGTTTACACCCTCTGACCACCCGCGTAAGAGTGACATACCGAGGTGGGTGTGGCTATTGATCAAACCAGGTGCGATTAACTTGCCAGCGGCGTCATAAATTTTTGCAGCAGCAGGTTTTTCTATCCCTATATATGAAATCTTGCCATCAGTGATTCCAATTGAAACGTTCTCTAAAATCTCATTTGCGTTATTTGAAGTTACTGCATAACGCGCATTTGTGATTAAGAGATCCATTTATGAAGCCAAGATTTTAATTGCACCATCAATGATCGTTATTACATTTCCGGCGCAGCCCTTAATGACTTGACCAACGCCTTCGTGGCTAATCTCTTCTTTCGATAGCCCTGCGGCAGGGTTGGCAACGGCTGCAATCGCTGCGTAGCGAAGACCGGCCTCGCGTGCCAGAGTCGCCTCAGGAACACCTGTCATGCCAACAACTGTTACGCCCATTGCGGCGCACATGCGAATCTCGGCAGGTGATTCAAAACGAGGACCATTAAAGACAGCATAGATACCGTGCTTATGTAATTTGATATCTGCTTTGTCGGCAGATTTTGCTAGAGCCTTCTGAATTTCTTTGTCGTAGATATAGGTCATATCAATATGTTCAACGCCACCTTCTTGCACGCCATCAAAGAATGTATCTGCGCGACCATGAGTGAAATCAATAAAGTCATCAACTAATTGCAGAGCACCTGGCTTAAGTTTCGTATCTACTCCACCGACGACATTTACGCCAATTACTAATTGCGCGCCCCAGTTCTTTAACGCTTGAATATTTGCACGATAATTTACCTGGCTAGGTGGAACTGTGTGGTTGACCCCGTGACGCGTAAGGAAAGCAACGTCTGCGCCATGCCACTTTCCGGTCGTGATAACCGCCTGCCCATAGGTTGTATCAACAGTTGTTGGGGATTGACCAGCAAGTGCGGGCAGATTGTAAAAACCAGTGCCAGCGATTATTGCAATCTTCAATTTACTACTCCTTAAGGCCGGCCATTAGTCGGCCAATATAGTTGCGATCAGCATCTTTTGATTCAACGATTGCAACGATTTTTCCATCAGACATAACAGCTATGCGGTCTGAAAGCGACAAGATCTCATCTAATTCTGCCGAGACCAGCAATACGGCTGCACCTTTATCGCGCGCCGAGATTAACTGGTTATGGATGAATTCGATAGATCCGACATCGACGCCACGAGTTGGTTGCGCGGCGATAAGAACTGGAAGATCTTCACTTAATTCGCGCGCGACAACAACTTTCTGCTTATTTCCACCAGAGAGTGAACTAGCGGTATTAAATGCAGAAGGTGTGCGGATATCAAATTTTTCGACGGTTGAAATCGCGCTCTTGGCAACTTCTGCGAGATTTCGAACCCAACCTTTGGCAAATGGTGCTTGATCAAATTGGTTAAGAACTAAGTTATCGGCGATACTGTAATTGGCAACCAAGCCATGCTTTTCGCGATCTTCAGGAATATGTGAAATGCCCGCTTTGTGAACTGCATGAGGGTGCATATCTTTAGTTGCAACACCGTTGATTAAAACTTCGCCTGCCTCACGATGGCGCATACCACAGATCGCTTCTACGAATTCGCGTTGCCCGTTTCCTTCAACACCTGCCACACCTAAAATCTCACCTTTATGTAGCGATAGATCGACTCCTTTAACTGACAAGATCTTGCGATCATCACGTACTTGCAACCCTTTAACTTCTAAAACAACAGCGCCTCGTTTGGCTTCGGTGCGATTAACCTGCAATACGACGGAACGGCCCACCATCATCTGGGCTAGCCCTGCCTCATCAGTCTCTTTCGGAGAAGTAGCTCCGACGAGTTTGCCGCCGCGCAAAACAACCACGCGATCGGCAACTGCCATTACTTCATGGAGTTTGTGGGTAATCAAAACTATGCCAACACCAGAGTTGGCCAGATTGCGGATCACGCCAAGTAGCTCATCAATTTCTTGCGGAGTTAACACTGCTGTTGGCTCGTCAAGAATTAGCAATTTAACATCTTTACGCAGCGCTTTAAGAATTTCTACGCGTTGCTGCATGCCAACTGGGAGGTCTTCAATAATCGCCTCAGGATCTACTTCGAGTCCGTAGCGCTTGGAAAGTGCCAAAATTTCATCATGCGCAGCTTTTTTATTGATGAAGATTCCACGCCTTGGCTCATCTCCCAGAATAATATTTTCAGCAACGCTCATGACAGGAACTAATTGGAAGTGCTGATGCACCATTCCAACACCTCGCGAAATAACGCCTGCGGTGTCACCAAAGACAATTGGTGTGCCGCTAATTTTTATTTCGCCTGAGTCAGGTTTAATAAGACCAAAGACTGCTTTCAGCAGAGTTGATTTGCCTGCACCATTTTCACCAAGCAGTGCGACAACTTCGCCGGCGTTAACAGTTAGAGAGATATTGTCGTTTGCGACAACGCCTGGATAGCGTTTGGTGATTCCGGTTACTTCAAGAAGAGCGCTCATTATGCTTGTCCCTTCTCATATGGTTGACCTTCTGCAGCAGGTGCTCGCACCTTGCCCGCTGAAATTGTTAAGACAACAATTGTCATGATGTATGGAAGAACGGCAGTAAATTGTGATGGAATATTCACAATTTGATCGATCATCAACTGGTTGGCATAAGCCTGGGCCAGGCCAAAGAACATAGCGGCGGCAAGGGCACCCAAGGGATTCCAGCGACCGAAGATCATTAAGGCAAGTGCTGTGAAACCTTTTCCAGCAGTGAATCCACGTTCGAAAGAACCAACTAGTTCAAGGCTTAAGTAAGCACCTGCCAGAGCGCCAACAGCGCCAGCGATCGTGACATTTATATAGCGCAGACGCACAACTGAAACACCCGCCGTGTCAGCACTTGAGGGATGCTCACCGACAGCGCGCGAGCGTAACCCCCAAGTAGTGTGATAAATGGCGACGTAGAGTGCCAAGATAATTGCAATTCCCAAGAAAGTCAGCGCACCGTGAATAAAGAGAACTGGGCCAAAGAAGGGAATCTTTGATAGGACTGGAATTTCGAAAGATTGGAATACACCCGGAATTGTTCTACCTTGAACGTATAAGAATGAAGTAAGCCCGGTTGCCAGAATATTTATAATCGTTCCGGCGATAATCTGATCCATACGCCAAGAAACCGCCATGACTGCCAGTATTAAGCCCATCATTGAGCCGGTGAAAATGGCTGCAATTAGCCCAATAATAATATTTTGAGTTAGTGATGAAACAAAGAAAGCAACAAATGCAGACAACAACATTGTTCCCTCGATACCGATATTTACGATACCTGTGCGCTCACACATGATTCCGACCATCGCAGCAAGCGCAAGCGGCAAGGCAAAGACGGTGCCTGTGGCATAGACCGAGGTAGTCACATCTGAGCCGTTGAAATAAAAGAAGGCAGTTGCCAAGATAGCGGATAAGAAATATCCGTTGCGTTTACTAAACGTCTTCATGGTTAGTTACCCCATCCACTAGTCATGGATTTATTTGAGTTATTTTTAAAGAATCGTGTAATTAGCGGGGCGGTGACTAGTAACAAGATCAGCGCCATCAATAGATCAACAAGTTCAGGTGCGACTCCGGAATCAAATTGCATGTTGGCAGCTCCTGCGCGCATTCCACCGATCAAGATTGCTCCAGGGATGATTCCAATCGGGTGTACGCGACCCAGCAGCGCAATTGTGATTCCATCAAAGCCCAGACCTAAGTTAAAGGCAGGTGCATAGCGATAGGTAATACCTAAAGTTTCCACCGCTCCACCTAAACCAGCGATCGCACCAGAGATAAGCATTGCCGAAATAACGGTGCGTTTTACGGGAATTCCGGCATACCAGGCTGCGTGGCGATTGCGCCCAACTGTTTCGATACGGAAGCCACTAGTTGTGCGACCTAAAATCCACCAGATGACAATTGCAAGTACAACTGCGATGAAGAATCCCAAAGGTAAGTTGGCGTAGATAGGCAACTTGGCGCTAGGTTGAATTTCAGCGGTGCGAGTTAAGAATTGATCTGGTTCGCGCAGTTGATGAGATGCCAGGTAATCCGCAACACCCATGACAATGCTATTTAGCATGATGGTAGTAATAACTTCGTGAACACCTCGATAAGCTTTTAGGAATCCTGATATTCCAGCTACAACTGAACCGAAGAAAGCTCCGATAATTAGAGCAATCGGAACATGTATGTAGCCAGGTAGTCCATCAAAAGTTACGCCTGCCCAAGCTGCAGCGAGTGCGCCAGAGAGTAATTGACCTTGTGCACCGATATTAAACAAACCTGCTCGCAAACCGACTGCAACTGCAAGTCCGCTTAGGACTAGCGGAGTTGATTTGCCTAGAGTTACGCCCAAACCTTCAATTGAACCAAAGGCGGTCTTAAAGAGAGATTTATATGCAGCAATTGGATTTAAACCTTGCAACTTAATCAAAATGGCAGCGAGTGACATCGCGACTAAAACTGCAACTATTGGTACTAACCAAGAACCAACATCAAAGTTCTTTGATGATTTCTCTGATTGACTTTTAACGACTTTTTTATCGACGTTTGTCTCGCTCATAATTGGCTATCTTATTGGATTCTAGAAATAAAGAAAGAGCGGGCGCATTTGCATGCACCCGCTCCTTCACTTCTTCTAGCTAGTTAAGAGTTTTTAATTAACCCTTGAAGCCAGTTGAGACTGAACCGGCAAGAACGCCAGTTGTGATCTTCTTCAAACGAACCTTAACAACTGCAGGAACTTTTGATTCTAGATCGTGGAATGGTGAGAGGCCAACTTGACCTACGTAGTTTCCACCCTTGATTGTTGAGGACTTAGCCTGAGCAACAAGTGTTGAAACTCCGAGAGTAAGCTTCTTCTCAGCTGAAGTTACAATGCAAGTCTTTGCTTCAGGAACTGTGTAGTACTGATCGATGTCAACACCGATGCAGAGTGCGCCAGCCTTCTGTGCAACCTTGCCTAGTGCACCGTTACCAGTTGATCCACCTGCGCCAAAGATTATGTCGAATCCCTGTGTAAGTAGCTGGTTAGCAGTTGTTGCACCCCATGCTGGATCTGAGAACGCGTTGTCGCCTGCTGCATGGTAAACAACAGTTGACTTGATCTTCTTGCTGCGCTCTTTGCCTGCGTAGGCAATGCCGTTTTCGAATCCTTCACCGAACTTGCGAACAGGAAGAACTTCCTTCATACCAAATACTCCGCCGATCTTGTTAGTCTTTGTTAGATATCCAGCGAGGTAACCGGCCAAGAAGCCAGCCTTGTCTTCGTCGAATATCAAACCTGTGACGTTAGTTGCAGACGAACCGTTGAACTGGTCAACACCGATGAACTTGATCTTTGGGTACTTAACGCCTGCTGCTGCAGTTGCATCACCCATCAAGAATCCAACAGTAACGATTACGTTGTAACCCTTATCTGCAAAGAGAGCAATGTTCTTTGCATAATCTTTTGAATCTGTAGTTTCGATGTACTTAGCAAAACCGCCAGCCTTAGTTGCGCCAGCCTTTGCGCCGTCCCATGAAGCTTGGTTGAATGACTTGTCATCAACTTTTCCAAGGTCAGTTACCAAACCAACACAGAATGCACCGGTTGTGCCACAGTCTGCCTCTGTTGTTGCAGCTTGTGCTGGAACAATGAAACCGACAGTTGCAAGAGCGAGTGCAGCTGTTACAGCTGAAATTCTCTTTATCAAGTGGAGCTCCTTATATAGACGCGGCCAATTAGGGCAATCGGCCTACAAAACGTTTGTAGACGAACACTATCTGAGCCGTGGCCATCTGCCATTCACACGCCGTTTAATTGCCATTAATTTTTATCACGATTTCATTAAGTTAAACCTTCAACTTGAGGTTGAGGCCATAGGATTGTGCGTATGAGAAGGAGAAAATTCTTCGCCGTTGCGGCGGTGCTCTCTATCTCCTTGGGCGCTCCCTCTTCCCACGCGCTAAGTAAGGGCACCTTCTATCTTGAGCTAAAGACCGGTTGTTACTCTGCAAATAAAGTGCCGAATAAGTCAAGTAAATGGACTGATACAAATTACAAAACACTTTACTCAACTAGTTGCACCTCGCCGCATCACTATGAAGTTTTCTTCACCGGCAAAATCAAAGCTAAAGATTTGAATTCGGATGCTGCAAAGAAAGAGGCCGGAATCGCTTGTGATGAGGCAGCAATAAACACCTTGATGGGACAGAAAGACCTGCCGTCAACTCTTACTTACGGATATTTCTTTCCAGACCCAGGTGCTGAAGAAAAGAAATACGGCAAGAAAATATTCTGTTTCTTTAGAGTGGCAGATCCTAAAAACGACAAGTACACACTTTCGATCAATCGTACATTTAGAGAAATTAGTTACATTTAATTACGTTCTGAAGACCCTTTTCCTAAGTACTTCTTTTGCACCTTGCGAGCTTCTTTATAATTTTCATATGCTTTTTTGGTCGACTCAAGCGTTGAGACTTCTGGAATCGGTACTTCCCACCATGCTTCCCCGCCTGGGGCATATAGCAAGGGATCACTATTGATATGAATAAGAGTTGCAGTTGGGTGCGCTTTCGCAACCTTCATAGCCGCTGAGAGATCTGCAATCGCGCTTGGGCTCTCAGAAATTCGAATTACATTCATACCCAGGCTTTCGGCGTTGGTTGCTAGATCAACTGGCAGCACATCACCTGATTCGTGGTTATTTGATTTGGCATCACGGAAGCGATATTTCGTGCCGAATCTTTGTGAACCGATATCTTCAGATAAATGCCCAATTGATGCGTAACCATGGTTTTGCACAAGCACCACAATAAACTTCAGTCCTTCGGCAACGGCCGTTACAAGTTCGGTATGCATCATTAAATATGAACCATCGCCCATCATCACAACTGGAGTGCGCGATGAATCAGCCCGTGCCACACCAAGTCCGGCCGCGATTTCATAGCCCATGCAAGAGAAGGCATATTCCATGTGATAACCAAGGGGATCGCGCACGCGCCATAACTTATGCAAGTCACCAGGCAGTGAACCTGCCGCACCAACTAGAACATCGCGTGGATCAGTGGCTGCTTGAACCGCGCCGATAATCTCGCTCTGACTTGGTCTGACCAATTTTTGATCAACGAATGCAGCGTTAACGATGGCATCCCACTCTTTATTCTCATCAGCTATACGTTTTGCATAATCTGAAGAAACTTTGAATTTAGCCAACTCAGTTGTCAGCTCTTCAAGTGCGGTTCGAGCATCTGCAACAACTGGAATAGCGCTGCCATGTTTAAAGGCATCAAATGCGGTGACGTTTATGTTGATAAATTTGACGTCAGGGTTCTGGAAAATACTGCGTGAGGCAGTTGTGAAATCGCTGTAGCGAGTTCCGATACCGATAACTAAATCAGCCTCTTTAGCTAGGCGGTTTGCCGCAGTTGTCCCCGTTGCGCCGACTGAACCACACATTTGCGGATGATCCCAAGCTAGCGAACCCATTCCGGCCTGCGAAACGCCAACTGGAATACCAGTTGTTTCAACAAATTTGGCCAGCGCATCATGTGCATCTGAATAGATGATGCCACCACCAGCGACAATGAAAGGCTGCTTGGACTTTGCGATCGCACTTGCGACAACTTTAGAGAGGCCAATATCTGGACGCGGCCTGCGGATATGCCACTCACGATCAGCTAAGAATTCTTCAGGAACTTCAATAGTTTCTGCCTGCACATCTTCAGGAAGACAGATCGTCACAGCTCCGGTTTCAGCGGGGTCAGTTAATACCCGCATCGCACCAAGAAGTGAGCTAAAGAGTTGTTCTGGACGATTGATGCGATCAAAGAATTTAGAGAGTGGTTTAAAGGCATCATTTACAGACATTGTTAGGTCATGTGGCTGCTCAAGTTGTTGCAGTACTGGATCAGATACTCGATTTGCAAAAGTATCTGCTGGAAAAAGTAGTACGGGCAATCTATTTGTCGTCGCAACGGCTGCGCCAGTTAACATATTTGTGGCACCTGGTCCAACGGAAGATGCGCAAGCAAAGGTTGCGCGACGGCGCGACATGCGAGCAAAGGCTGATGATTCGTGGACCATTGCTTGTTCGTTACGCGCCTGGTGATAAGGCATTAAGCCTGGGTCCGAAATAGAGAGTTGCTTTAGCGCTTGGCCGATTCCGGCAACATTTCCGTGGCCAAAAATTCCAAAGACTCCGGCAATGGTGCGTTCGCGGTGATCGCCATCAACGGTGTACTGGTGAGAAAGGAATTCAATAATCGCTTGTCCTACGCTCATCTTGCGGGTAGCCATAATTATTTTTGCCTTTCCAAATTTTCTTGAGTCGAATTAATTCTGTGGGAATCCGAGATTGATACCGCCGTGGCTTGGATCAAGCCAACGAGATGTGATTGCTTTGCCACGTGTAAAGAAGTGAACACCTTCTTCTCCATGTGCCTTGGTGTCGCCAAATAGTGATTGCTTCCAACCACCGAATGAGTAATAAGCAACAGGCACGGGAATTGGAACGTTAATCCCAATCATGCCAACTTGAATTTCATTCTGGAAACGACGAGCTGCGCCACCATCGTTGGTAAAGATGGCAGTTCCGTTGCCGAATGCTCCGCTATTAATTAGTGAAACACCTTCCTCATATGACTTAACGCGCACAATAGATAGGACTGGTCCGAAGATTTCATCTTTGTAAACACTCGATGTTGTTGGCACCCTATCGATCAAGGTTGGTCCAAGCCAGAAGCCAGCGGCTTCGCCATCTGCCTTAACATCGCGGCCGTCAACGACAACTTTTGCGCCATCTTTGATTGCCACATCGATATAACTAGCGACTTTATCGCGGTGTTCTTTAGTAACGAGTGGACCCATATCGCAGCCGCGACGACCATCACCGGTGCGCAATTTATCCATCCGGCTAACAATCTTTTCGATTAGCACATCTGCAACCGGTTCGACAGCGACAACAACTGAGATCGCCATGCAACGCTCGCCGGCAGAACCAAAGCCTGCGTTAATTGCTGAGTCTGCAACGAGTTCAAGATCAGCATCAGGCAAGACCAACATATGGTTCTTGGCCCCGCCAAGTGACTGAACACGCTTGCCGGCCTTGGCACATTCTTCATAGATATAACGCGCAATTGGAGTTGAACCAACAAATGAAATTGCTTCAACATTGGGGGAGTGCAATAAACCATCTACTGATTCTTTATCTCCGTTAAGGACGTTAAATACTCCATCAGGTAGTCCTGCTTCTTTCCACAACTTGCCAATCCAGATTGCCGCAGATGGATCTTTCTCTGAAGGCTTTAAGACAACTGTATTTCCGGCAGCGATAGCGATTGGGAAGAACCACATCGGCACCATTGCTGGGAAGTTAAATGGAGAGATGATTCCGACAACGCCGAGTGCCTGACGAGTTGAGTAAACATCAACACCGGTTGAAACATTTTCAGAGTAATAACCCTTAATGAGCTGCGGCATACCAACTGCAAATTCGACTACTTCTTGACCGCGTGTAATTTCACCGAGGGCATCAGATAAAACCTTGCCGTGTTCGCTGGTAATGATTTCTGCCAACTCACCTTTTTTAGCATTTAATAGTTCACGAAACTTAAAGACAATTTGCTGACGACCTACAAGTGAAGTCTTTGACCAACCCGGAAATGCTTTCTTCGCAGCAGAGATCGCCGCATCGATTTCGGCACCGTTTGCCAAGGCAACGCGCTTTGTTTCAACGCCAAGAGCCGGGTCATAAACAGGTGCGGTGCGCCCTGAAGTGCTCACATATTCTTTATTGTCGATCCAGTGATTTACGGTCGTAGCCATGGGCTCATCCTATGATGCAGGCCCCAGACTTATAAACGGCCCAAATCTTGATCTCCGCCACATCATGGGGCGCAACTTCCATTGGGTTGGCCGATAGATGCATTAGATCGGCCTGCATCCCAACTGCGATCTGACCGAAGCGCTTCTCGTTAAAGCCTTGATAGGCCACTCCTTCGGTATAAAAACTCAGACTCTCTTCAACTGAAATCGATTCTTGCGGACTCCAACCCTGCGGTGGCATGCGATCCGGTGATTGGCGATGAGTCGGAACAGCAAGTGCTGCCAACGGAATATAAGAAGTTACCGGCCAATCGCTGCCATAACTAATTCGCGCACCAGATCTAACCATTGATGCCAGTTGATATTGCTGCGCATTTCGTGCATCACCCAAACGTGGTGCGATCAACTCTTTATTCATCGGATCTAAATAAGTCCAGAGCGGTTGGTAATTCGCAATCACACCAAGGGCTGCAAATCGTGGTAAATCTTGAGCATCAAGCAACTGAGCATGCACAATCACTGGGCGGCGATCCCACTTTGGATTTACCGCCGCCATTTTTTCAATCGTATCTAACGCTTGTCGCACCGCAGCATCGCCGATGGCGTGTATATGCAATTGATAACCCTGTGAATCAAATAAAACGGCGGCATCTAAGACTTCGTCATCTTCCCAAATCAAAAGACCAGAAGATGAAGGATCATCTAAATAAGGTGAAAGAAGCGCGGCGGTGCCAGCAGATAGCGCACCGTCGCAAATGATCTTTATTGTCTTAGCCGCCAACTTAGAT
>SHVF01000002.1 GCA_009691135.1 Candidatus Planktophila sp. | reverse complement strand
TGGGGTATCACCCCAAGAAGAAGGAGTTACATTTATAGGTTCTTTATCATCATCCATAGCCCCACAAATAGAGCAAGTAACCTGTCCATCTTTATCTACTTCAAAGTTACATTCGTGCATAAATTTAGACTACGCCTAGTTTTTTAATATGGAATAGCCACCCCCACTTTCTATGACTTATTTATAGCGGGTAAAAGTACGCTCAGATTTGCGTTGGCAACGCGGACAAAAGTGCGATGAACGGGCGCCAAAGGTGATTCGGCTAATTGGTGTACCACAGCGGGGGCACGGCTCATCGGTTCGGCCATAGGCAGCCAAGGCTTGCTCGAAGAAGCCACTTTCACCGTTGACGTTTATGTACAGGTCATCAAATGAAGTGCCACCTTGTGCGATCGCCTCTTGCATTACTTCGGTGGCGAAATCGATTATTGATGCCAGTTTTTTCTTAGATAAATCAGCGGTGGAAATTTCTGGATGAATCTTGGCTCGCCAGAGAGTTTCATCAGCGTAGATATTTCCAACCCCACTCATGATTTCTTGATTTAAGAGCGCAGTTTTGATTCGGATATTCCTCTTTGCAAATTTATTGATCGTTTCATCGCGATTAAACATTGGATCAAATGGATCCTTGGCAATATGTTGTGCGGAAGTTGGCACTCCGTCTTCAGTTTCTTCAACGGAAACCCATCCGAAAGTCCGCTGGTCGTTAAAGACCAATTCTCGTTTGCGCATCATTTTAGAAAGTTCGAACTTGGCACGCACATGCTTTGCTTGTGGGCGGTGCTTTTCGTGAATGAGGAACTGCCCACTCATACCTAAATGAGCAACTAAAACTTGCGGACGATCAAGAACAAACCAGAGAAACTTTCCACGACGGTTTAAGTCGATAATCTTTGCGCCAATAATTGATTTTAGTGGAGTGATGGATTCGGGTTTCAGCACACGAGGATGTAGATCGTGCGCCGCAGTTATGGTGAAACCCTTTACAAGTTTTGTCAGTCCACGTCGGACAGTTTCAACTTCTGGAAGTTCTGGCACAACTTAACCTTTATTAATCACACTAAGTGCGGCAAGTGCGCTGTCATAGCCCTTGTCTTCTTTACTTCCAGGCAAGCCTGCACGTGTCGTTGCTTGTTCGAGGTTATCACACATTAAAACGCCGAAACCAATTGGCTTTGATCGGCTTAGTGAAACATCCATAACACCTTGAGTTACACCCTGGCAGATATAATCAAAGTGTGGAGTTTCACCACGAAGTACGAGACCAACGATAACTGCAACATCAAAGCCTTCATCGAAAGCAAATTGAGCCGCTAGAGGAAGTTCGAAAGAACCGGCAACTGTGCGCGTAACTGGATTAGTGATACCAGCTGCCTTAAAGCCACGGACTGCACCAGCAACAAGTGCATCACAAATTTCGGGATGCCAAGCTGCGGTAATCACGATTGCTTTGAGGTGAGGAAATTGGGGAATCGTAACGTGCGGTGCATGGCCAGCCATTAGAGCGCTCCTAACGCGTGATTGAGTTTATCTCGCTTGGTTTCTAAGTATTTCTGATTGTGTTCATTAGCGTCGATATGCAAATTTTGAACTTTTGTTGTAAACCCCTTGATAATTAATGCAGAGCTTTTTTCTGGGTTATTGGTAAGCAAAGTTAGTTCGTTAATAGATAAACGTTTTAGGATTTCAATTGCATCCTCGTAGGTGCGATCATCAACTGGTTGCCCAATAGAGATATTGGCTTCAACGGTGTCTTGACCGGAATCTTGCAATACATAAGCACGAATCTTCTCGGCCAGCCCAATTCCACGACCTTCATGATCGCGTAAATAAATAATGTAGCCATGGCCATTTTCTTCGATTAGGCGAATGGCTTCTTGCAATTGTGGCCCGCAATCGCAACGTTTAGATCCAAAAACATCTCCTGTTAAACATTCTGAATGGATTCGAACAAGCGGTTGGATATTTGGAGAGTCTGAGAACTTAAGGATCGCGTGCTCGGCACCAGTAGGAGAAATATAGGTTGCGATCTTCCAATCGGCTCTGCCGAGTGGAAGTGATGCCCACTCAAGGCTGAGTTCTGCCGATTTTCTCTGAAGCGGTGCGATGTGAGCCAGTTCTTCAATTGAGATGACTTGCAAACCGTGGCGCTTAGCAAACTCGGTAATCTGCCCACCACGCATCATTGTGCCGTCATCGTTTACCAGCTCTGATAAAACTGCAGCGGGTTTTGAATCGGTTAATTCGCATAAAGCAATGCTTGCTTCAGTATGTCCGCGGCGTTCGTGAAGTCCACCTGCCACAGATATCAAAGGAAATACATGGCCAGGACGTGCAAAATCTGTCGCAAGTGAAAGTGGATCTGCCAGAGAACGTAAAGTATTTGCGCGCTCTGCCGCTGGAATACCAGTTGATCGTCCGGCTATTGCATCAACCGTAACCGTGAACGCAGTGGTGTGGTTATCTTCGTTGCGTTTAACCATCAATGGAAGTCTTAAGCGCTTGGCAGTTTCAGCAGTGATCACGCCACAGATAACACCAGATGTGTAACGAACCATGAAACCTATGTTTTCAGGGGTGGCTTTTTCCGCAAGCAGAATTAGATCAGCTTCATTTTCACGGCTCTCATCATCAGTGACAACAACAAACTTTCCAGCCTTAAAATCTTCTAGAACTTTACTCAGGTTGCTCATTTGTCATCCAGTCCGCGTGTAATAAGTCTTTCTACATACTTAGCCAGAACATCTACTTCAATGTTTAGTGAATCACCAATTTGTTTGTGTAAGAGATTTGTTTTGGAAAGGGTTTCTGGAATCAGCCATACCGAGATCTGATCTGCAGGATCATTTAGTTCTCCAACAGTCAGCGATACGCCTTCAACACAGATAGAACCTTGCGCAACAACGTATTTCATCAAATTCTTTGGGATTGAGATATCCATTCGGGTCCACTCAGAATCAGGTGAAATTGCGACCACTTTAGCAACACCGTCGACATGACCCTGCACAATATGTCCGCCGAGGCGATCTGAAGTACGTGTGGCAAGTTCAAGATTTACCGGATCAGCAACCTTGAGTGAGCCAGTGCTTGTTAAATTAAGTGTTTGTGACATTACATCAACAGCGAATTTAGATTTATCAAATGCAACAACAGTTAAACAGGCGCCATTAACACTCACCGAATCACCTTTTGATATTTGCGAGGCAATTTCTGCACTGAAAATTTCAAGGCGGGCACTGGTTTCTTGGTGTTCTATCGCAGCAACTTGTCCAACAGCTTGGATGAGTCCAGTAAACATTAGAGGCCACCTTCTGCATTTGCACTTTTAATGAGGGTGATTTTCAAGTCCGCGCCAATAATTTCTACATCTGAAATATCAAAATCTAATCGCTCTGAAATATTTGTAATGCCTAGATCACCTATAGATGGCGTACCTGAGCCTAAAAACGTTGGTGCTTGGAACAAAATGATTTCGTCAATCAAATCTTCGCGTAATAAAGCGGTGCCAAGAGTAGGGCCTGATTCGATTAACAATTGATTGAATCCGCGTTCGTTTGAAAACTTAATCAAATCGTTAAAATCCCGAGACTTAATTAATACTGTCTCACTTTCATCTCCCAGGATCTGAGCATCTGACTTCAGTTCGCGTGATCCCATAACAATTCGAATTGGGTTTTTGCCAAGGCCTTTACTTGTTAGCAGCGGATCATCAGCGACAACTGTCGTAGTTGATGTGACAATTGCATCTGCCTCAGAGCGCATTTGTGCCACTTTTGCGCGGGCTGGTTCACCTGTAATCCATTTAGAACTGCCATCACTGGCAGTGACTTTGCCATCCATGGTGGATGCGATCTTCCAAGTAATTCGGGGACGGTTTTTTTCAATCTTGGTCAGCCAGGCACGATTTTCAAAGCCTGCCTGCTCTTGGCCAATACCTGCGACAACCTCGATACCCGCATCGCGTAAACGAAGTGAGCCACCAGCTGCAATTGGATTTGGATCGCTGACCGCATAAACAACTTTCTTGATTCCAGACTCAATAATCGCGTCAACACAAGGCGGAGTTTTTCCGTGATGGTTGCAAGGTTCTAAAGTTATATAAAGAATCGATCCTGCAGGGACTTCTTTAGCGCCCTTGATCGCGAGAACTTCGGCGTGCTCTGCCCCTTGGTGAAATCCCTCGCTAATGAATTCTCCGGTTGCACTTGTCATTACGGCACCAACTATTGGATTAGGAAATGTTTTACCAAGACCATAGCCAGCGCACTCGATGGCGCGCGCCATCGCATCATCTGCGCTAAGTACTTGGTTCATGATCAACACCCTTGCTCGAGAACGGTGTTGCATCTCGGGGTGGAAAAAGCGGTACGAGCCAACGCACCAAAACTTTGTTAAAAACTAATAACAAAGCTTGCGTTGACTACGCGTTGATTTTCTCTCATCCGGACTTTAACCGTCGGTTCGGGAATTTCACCCAATCAACCGGTCAATGGCCTTGACCGGGTCGCAGACTTTAACTGCCGGTTCGAAATTACATCGACCCCGAAAAACAACACCCTTAGTCTAGCGCGTGATGAAGTGTTGCGCAGACCTCCTCAATTCTTTGAGTTTTAAGCAACACCGATCGCGTCAACGACGAATATCAAGGTTTCATTTGGACCAATAGGTCCACCGCCTTGGGCGCCATAACCCAGATCAGATGGAATAACGAGCAAGCGACGGCCGCCGACTTTCATTCCAGGAATTCCTTGTTGCCAGCCCACAATTACATTTGCAAGTGGGAATGTGGCCGGTGATCCGCTGGTCCAAGAAGATTCGATTAACTTGCCGTTAGACCAAGTCATAAGCGTGTAATGAACTGTCATTGTCGAAGTTGGAAGCGCTTCCGCACCTGTGCCGACGATGATGTCTTTAGTTACCAAGGTCGTTGGGGCATCACCCGATGGTGCACCAACTGTTGGAGCCTCACCTTGATTGGTTGTAACAGTTGGCAAATTATCTGCACTTGAGCTCACTTCTTTATCTCCACATCCAGTTAGTAGTACTAGTGACATTACAATTACAGCAGCAAGTCTAGATTTCATTACTTCTTTTCCCCTTCACCGATTTCACGGATTAACTTGAATTCTCCCCCACCAAGTTGACCTTGGTCGCGATACATCTCTAATTTGGCGCGAGTGTCTGCAATATCTAGATTGCGCATGGTCAGTTGTCCGATGCGATCGATCGGGCCAAAGGCGGCGTTTTCAGTTCGTTCCATAGAAAGTTTTTCCGGGTGATAGCTAAGTGCTGGACCTGTTGTATTAATGATTGAGAAATCATCACCGCGACGTAAGCGAATTGTTACTTCCCCGCTCACAGCAGATGCCACCCAACGTTGCAGAGATTCGCGCAGCATCAGCGCTTGCGGATCTAGCCAACGACCTTCATAAAGCAGGCGACCCAAACGGCGGCCTTCTGCATGGTAGTTAGCGATCGTGTCTTCATTGTGAATCGCACTTAGCAATCTTTCATAGGCAATAAAGAGCAGAGCCATTCCGGGTGCTTCATAAATTCCGCGGCTCTTAGCTTCAATAATTCTATTTTCAATCTGATCGGCCATACCTAAGCCATGGCGGCCACCGATCGTATTTGCCTCCTGCATCAGAGCGACTACATCACTGAAATTTTTTCCATTAATTGCAACTGGGCGGCCTTGAACAAATTGAATCTTCACATCTTCAGATGGGATAGAAACAGATGCATCCCAGAACTTAACCCCCATGATTGGGTTAACAATTTCAATAGAAACATCAAGGCTCTCTAGATCTTTAGCCTCGTGCGTTGCGCCCAAAATATTCGCGTCTGTCGAGTAAGCTTTTTCAACGCTGTCGCGGTATGGGAAATCACGCTTGACCAACCATTCGGACATCTCTTTGCGGCCACCGAGTTCGCGTACGAAATCTGCATCAAGCCACGGCTTGTAGATACGTAAATTTGGATTGGCGAGCAGTCCATAACGATAGAAGCGCTCGATGTCGTTACCTTTATAAGTTGAACCATCACCCCAGATTTCAACTTTATCTTGCAGCATTGCTCGAACTAATAAAGTTCCAGTCACGGCTCGGCCCAAAGGAGTTGTATTGAAATATTGTTTTCCACCAGAGCGGATATGGAATGCACCGCAAGCAATAGCCGCTAAACCTTCTTCAACTAAAGATGTTTTGCAATCTACGAGTCGTGAAATTTCTGCGCCATATTCTTTTGCGCGAACAGGAACAGTGTCGATGTCAGTTTCATCGTATTGACCAAGGTCTGCGGTGTATGTGCAAGGAACTGCGCCTTTTTCGCGCATCCATGCCACCGCGACCGATGTATCAAGGCCACCAGAGAAGGCGATACCTACTTTTTCGCCAACTGGAAGGGATGCAAGAACTTTGGACATGCGGGTAAGTCTAACGGTTGAGCAGGGATGCTAGCGCAGGCTTTACTTTCCAGAGCAAGACCATCTCGTCATAGCGTGATTTCTCTGCGGCATCTGCAATTGCACCGGTCTTTACCGCGCGAATCATTAGATTGCGAGGCGTGTGCTCTCCCCCGATGAATTCAATTGCTTCGACGCGATACCCAAGTAATTTCAGAATCTGCATACGGAGTGCATCAGTAATTAAATCACCCAGCCGCTCTTTCATGATCCCATTTCTGGTCATCATCTGCCATGGCTCAGGAATATCAACCATCTGCGCTTGGATGTCGTGGTGACAACAGGGCGCAATCAAAGCTAACTTGGCATCGGCGGTGACCGCCCAAGAAATTGCATCATCGGTTGCGGTGTCACAGGCATGCAGTGCAATTGCCACATCGGCGGCACGCAAGCTGGTCTGTGAAATCTCTTCAGCAAGGAAGTTAATAGTCGTAGAAATTCCCAACTTCTTGGCGATCTCGTTATTGCGCTGGCGCGCACTTTCGCGAACATCAATGCCAATCACATTCACCGGAATTCCTTGGCTCCATAGGTATTGATGTGCAGCGAAAGTTAAATAAGCGTGCCCACATCCCAAATCAACCACCGAAAGTGGGTTAGCAGTTGTTGGTTTTGCAATATGTCCAGCTTCTATTGCCGAATTCAGCGACGGCACGAGCAAGCGCAGAAATTCTTCTACCTGCAAATACTTATCGTTCTTACTGGCTTTAACTTTTCCAGATGCGTCAGAAATGCCAATCTCGATCAAGAAAGGATCACTCGCTTCCAAGAGACGCACTTTAGCGCGATCGTGCGAAAGATCAACTTCAAATGCATCTTTGGTGCGATTTATTAGCGCCTCTCCTTTCTTTGTTATGCGAATCGAAATCGATCCAGATTTCTGTTCCAGCAATATATTTGCAAAACCAGAGTCAAGATAGTTAATTTCAATAAATTCAGCCGGTGAATAATTCTTGGTTGTCATGGCGCGGCCATCACTTTGGGATACCTGGTACTTGATCTCGCCTTTAATCAAGACTGGCTTCACATCAATTCGCTCGGATGGGGTCTGCATATTTCGGCGACGGCCAGAAAAGACTAATCGAACAAAATTCTCCGACTTTTTTAAGGAAGCGACTAGTTCTGCAAGGGCTATTTCGAGTGTCGACTCCATGTGTCAAAAATACCGCAGATTTAATCCATTACGATCTCCCAATGATCTCAACTAGCGCCTGGATTTTGACGATGTCGTTGCTTGCCATAGTTGTTCTATTTGACTTCAGCTGGGCTGTAATTCGCCGCAACCAAGAAACATCTCTGAAAGAAGCGTCTCTGTGGAGCCTGCTCTATGTCTCACTTGCGATCGGTTTTGGAGTCTATCTCGGAACATGGACAGACTCACAGACACAACAAGAGTTCTTCGCCGGCTGGCTCACCGAATACTCTCTTTCCTTCGATAACCTCTTTGTCTTTGTAATAATTTTGAGTCGCTTAAAGATTCAAGAAAAGAGCAAACAGCTGGCTCTTCTATTTGGAATTTTGATCGCACTCGTATTTCGAATCATCGCAATTACATTAGGCGCGGCAGCAATAAAGCAATTTGAATGGATCTTCTTCATCTTTGGCGCCTTCTTGATTTATACCGCGGTTCACCTTTTCGTCGAAAGTTCGCAAGAACATGAAGAGGAGAAAGAAAGCAAAATAATTGCCTATTTCAGCGCCAAGGGAATGAAGCCCTTTACTGTTGCGCTGATCGCACTTGGTCTCACCGACATTCTTTTTGCCCTTGATTCAATCCCTGCAATCTTTGGCCTAACCGAAAATGTTTATGTGGTTATCACTGCAAATATCTTCGCGCTGATGGGTCTTCGTCAACTGTATTTCTTAATTGGTGGGCTAATGCAAAGACTTATTTACATCGGCAAGGGGCTTTCAGTAATACTCGGCTTTATTGGCGTAAAACTTTTATTCCATGCTTTCCATGCCGTAGATATTCACGAGATTGCTGGAATCCATGTTCCGGATATTTCGATTACTCAAAGCCTTTTAGTAATCGTTGGAACTCTGGCTGTTGCAACTGTTTCAAGTTTGATCGTAACTTCACGAAAGAAATAGTTAACTAGGTAGCTCTACATCAACGGCTAGGCCACCTAATTCACTCTTTCGCAGATCAAGTTTTCCGCCATGTTCTTGAACAATGGCCGCGATTATGCCCATACCCAATCCTGAGCCACCGCTTTCGCGTGATCTAGAAGGATCAAAACGATTCATGGCAGCGATCTCGCTGCGGTAAGCACTCTCAGGTAATCCGGGTCCACCATCTTCAATAATTAAGTTAACTTTTTTGCCTTTGCTTTTCAACGTTATTGCAACCGGAGCACTTGATGGAGAGTGCCTTACGATATTAGAGAGACAGTTTTGAATTAAACGATTGAGATGTTCGCGCGATTGCTATTCGTTAACCACAATCGGCATATTGCGTAAAGATTCACGGCCATGAGACTTTGCTCGTTCATGATGTTTGCGAATTTGTAATTCAAAATTTTTAATTGCTGCATCAAACGCAGCAACATCATTGAACTCGGCAGCTTCGGCTCTCATGAGTGGTCCTGCACCATGAGATGTAAGAACTACACGATGCGAGTGTTTACCTTGGCGCGGGTTTTGTTCGTGCAATATCTCAACTTCTACTCTTTCAATGGTCACACTAAATCTGTCCATGCTGCGTATCTTTTCTTCTGCTATTTCGCGAAAATCTGCAGCTAACTCTGCATGACGGGCATGAATAACAATCTTCATATTTTCTCCCTTTAGGCTTTTCTTGCTACCTAACAATGCCACCAAAGCGCCAATTTTGATATAGGGCTAGATACTTTTTATTAACTTTAAAGTGGGAGCACCACAACTAGCGCAGTTAAGGCAGCGGCATAAAGTGTGCTCTGCACGAAAATCATTAGCGCAGTGCGACGATCGGCTGCGCGCGCGATTGGGTCTGCCACGCGCGATATGTTGCCTAATTTTCCAAAGTTAAATGTACCAGTGAATCCATATGCTAAGCAGAATTTCTTACGAGATTGAACCCAGCCAATAGTCATCACGAGTAAAGGTATAAATATTCCAAGACGCGCACTTTGTGAAACATCAGTTGTGATAAATGTAGTTAGCGCAGATAGAGATAGGACAAATCCGATTGCTGCGACTACCCGTCGGCGATTTACTTCGCCTTCACCGATGTTACAGGTACCGGGAATGTAATCGGCTTGTGCCAATTAGGCGTCCTCACGTTCATCTTCGTCTTCATCAATCCAAGCATCTGCCGGTGCATCATCTTGACGTTGCGCCCAAGAAAGGAAAGAACCTACGGCTTGAAAGGCAACAGCCAACAGCGCAAAGACAGCTAGGAGGCGGCGCACGATTTTCATGTGCTCAAAATACCGCGTTAGCGAAAAACTTTCTTTACTTAGCCGCCTGCAACGCCGCATCAATATCTGCCCACAAATCTTCTACATCTTCGCAACCAACTGAAAGGCGAATTAAAGACTCAGGAACGCTGGCGCTTTCGATCGGCCAGCGGCGGCGACGCTCCCAAAGTGATTCAACACCGCCCAAGCTGGTGGCATATGTAACTATCTTTGATGACTCGCAAACACGATCAGTGGCTTCCCCGCTACCAGCATATTCGAAGGAGACGATGGCGCCGAAGCCCTTCATAAAAGATTTCGCTTTAAGGTGTTGTGGATCGGCAGGAAGGCCGGGGTAACGCACGCGGGTCACTAAGGGATGGGCACTTAGACGTTTAGCGAGTTCTAAAGCGTTCTCGCTGGCGCGCTGAAAACGTATTGGGAAGGTACGAATTCCACGCAAGGCTAGCCATGCTTCGAATGGTCCCGGGATAGCACCGTTAAATTTACGGGCATCTTCTAACGCTTTGAAATGCGCAGGGCTATTTGTCGAAAGTGATCCGAGAATTACATCGCTATGGCCTGCCAAATACTTAGTGACTGAATTCATAACTATGTCTGCGCCCATCGAAAGTGGCTTTTGTACAAGGGCTGTTGCAAATGTGTTATCCACGGCAACGGTTATGTTCCGTGCTTTAGCGGCTTTGATCAGCGCCGGAAGATCTGCGACATCTAAAGAAGGGTTAGTTGGTGACTCTAGCCATAACAAATCTGCACCATCTAGGGCGGCAATGACTTCATCAGTATCTGCAATTGAAACTAGCGTTGCCTTTATTTTCTTCGCCGCAGATAAGTTGCCGAGCAAAGTCATTACCCCTGAATAACCTTGATTAGATGCCACAACTTTGGCGCCAACTGGCAACGTTGAAAACACGGCGCTAACTGCTGCCATTCCTGATGAATAAGAAAGTGTCTGTCCACCTTCAAGGCCACCAATTGCTGCTTCAAGTGCGGTCCAAGTTTCATTGCCATATCGGCCATAACCGATTGGACCACCTGAAGTAAATGTTGAATTCAGTGAGATAGGTGGATTTAGCGCGCTATCAGGAGTGAGTGCAGGACGACCTGCGGTAATCGCAATTGTCTCTGGACGTTGTTCAGATCCGTGTCGGGATGTCATGGGCTAAGCCTAATCGCTACCGAGTACTGCCATCGCCGCATTATGTCCGGCAATGCCGCTGACGCCGCCCCCGCGGCGCGCCCCCGCCCCCGCTAGATAAATATGGGGCTGCTCAGTTTCTGATCCCCATTTCTGTGCAGCACTTGCTGCGCTATCAATAAATGGAAAATCAAGATCACGATGGAAGATATTTCCCCGCGGCAATCCGATGTCGGCTTCTAAATCAAGTGGTGATTTTGTTTCGATGGCAAGTGACCCATCTCGGCAAATTGCTAAAACCGATTCGATTGGATCAAGTAGGTATTGATTAAGGCTATCTATTGCAGCTTGCTTAGCCACTTCTTTAGCCGCCTCTGGTGATTTATCGAATAACGATGCCGGAGTGTGCAAAGCAAATAAAGTCAAAGTTTGGTATCCCGATGCGCTTAATTCAGGTGAAAGAATTGTTGGATCGGTCAAAGTATGGCAATACATTTCTAAAGGTAAATCCTTTGGTATTGAACCGGCGCTCGCACTGCGATAGGCAGATTCCAGCTGAGAAAAACTTTCATTTACGTGAAATGTCCCGGCAAATGCCAATCGCGGATCAATCCCAGATTTCAACCTTGGTAATTTAGTGAGTAACATATTTATTTTCATCTGCGAGCCTTCAAGTGAAGTCGGCTGCGCAGCACCACTTATCTTGGCCAAAGTTTGGGGCGCTCCCGCAAAGAGAAGATCGCGCGCGCTAAATTTTTCCCTAGATTCGGTTGTGATGGAAACTCCGGCAATATCGCTATCGATATTCGCAACGCGTTGATTTAGAATAATCTCAACTCCTGCCGCGATGGCGACTCGTTTTAACTCCAGTACCAGTGCGCCCATACCGCCTTGAGGAACTCGCCATTGCCCAGTCCCATTTCCGATGAGGTGATAGAGAAAGCAACGATTTGCTTGAAGATCATCACAAGATGCAAATGTTCCGATCAGCGCATCTGTAAGGACCACGCCACGCACAATGTCATCCCCAAAACGTTCGCGGATAACTTCTCCGATTGGGCGTTCCATTAAATATTTCCAGGTATCACTCAACCCAATCTCATCATTTAATTGCTTGGCGGTTTTTAGTGGTTGCAGCATCGATGGCGCAATTCGTCCGGCGAGCACCGCAATTTCTCCATAGAACTTCTGCCAAGCTTTGCCTTCGGCGTCAGATCCGGTCGCATCCTGAAAATTTTGCGAAGTGCGCTCATCCCAATTTTGAGATATCAGCAGGCCGCCATCTTTACCCGCTTTGGAATATGGGGTGTAGGAAGCAATTGCGCGTTCTAGTGTTTTAAAATTGATTCCAAGATCTGAAACGATTTGATCTGGCAGCAAAGAAACTAAGTACGAATAGCGAGAGAGCTTGGCTTCGAATTCTGGGAATGGTTTAACGCTGGTGGTTGCTCCCCCAAGTCCTTTCTCGGCTTCCAGAAGTACAACTTTCTTTCCGGCCTTTGCCAGGTATGTTGCAGCAACGAGGCCGTTATGACCTCCACCCACGATAATTGCATCGTACTTCTTATCGAACGGCATTTTTGTTAAAGAACTCTTGCGATACGTTCAATCGCTTCGGTAATGATTGCAGGGCTTGTGGCAAAGTTAAAACGGACATGCGACTTTCCAAGCGCGCCATAGATATGGCCTGAGTTAAATGCGACCTTAGCTTTCGCCATAAGTGCAGCCCCTGGATCTTCACCCAAATTTAGCGCGCTCACATCAAGCCAAGCAAGATATGAGCAGTGTGGCATTGCATATTTAATTGATGGAATCCGTGATGAAATTAGGTTGGCAATTAGCTGACGATTTTCATCCAATATCTCTATCGCTTGATCTAGCCAAGGTTCGCCTTTTTCAAATGCAGCTACGGTGGCAAAGGCGCCAAGTAAGGAAGCGCGATAGTGCAACGCTGGAGGTAATTCATTTAACTTCTCATGCATTTTTTCAGATTGTGAAATGATGATTGCGCATTTCAAGCCTGCGATATTCCAACCTTTACTGGCAGCTGAAACTGCGATCCCAACCTCTGCAGCCGCATCGCTTATCGATAAGAACGGAATGAAAGGTTGCTCTTTGTAGGTTAGCGGTGCATGAATTTCATCAGAGATGACAACAACGCCATATCGCTTTGCTAATTCTGCGATACGCAAAAGATCTTCGCGGGTATAGACCTTTCCAAGGGGATTATGTGGGCTGCAAAGCAGGTGCATGACAATCCCACTTTGATAAGCCGCTTCTATTCCAGCCCAATCGTGGCTCCAGCCAGTTTGGTCACTCGATTCGGAATCAATCGTCAGGGGAACATCCACCATTTCGACGACGGTTTCGCGCATCCAAGTATAGAAATTTTGATAAATCGGCGAACTAAATAAAACTTTATCTCCTGGTTTTGTAAAAACCCGAAGTAGTTCAACTACTGCAACTCCGACATCAGTTGCGGCACGAACATGAAGTGGATTTACTGACCAATCCCAGCGTCGTTTAGCAAATCCTGCAAATGAAGTTCCGAGTTCTGGAATTAAACCTAGGTACCCCAGATCGGAAGTTTTAACCATGTCGAGTAAGACTTCACGAATTGGATCCGCAACGGGGAAATCCATCTCCGCTACTGGCAGCGGCAAAACATCATGTGAAAATGCACGCCACTTTTCGCTGCGGTGGGTCTGAAGTTCTGCAAGAGATGGAATAACTATCTGGCTTTCGCGCATAGTAGTGAGTATGCCATTTAAGGCTGACTTGGCGATAGATGGCGCGGAAGTAAAAAGACTTTACTTGGCTTCCAAGATCATTGAGACTGAGTTTATGCACCAGCGTTGATTAGTTGGAACGTCATAGCCTTCACCCTCAAAAACATGGCCCAGATGTGAATCACATGATGCGCAACGAACTTCAGTTCGAACGCGTGGGGCTAGTGATCGATCTTCAATTAACGTCACTGCATCTGCCGCAGTTGGCGCGTAAAAGGAAGGCCAGCCACAACCAGAATGAAACTTGGTCTCTGATCGAAACAGTTCTGAGTTGCAGGCTTTGCAGTGATAAATACCCGCGGTTTCAGAATCGGTATATTCGCCAGTAAATGGGCGCTCGGTAGCGGAATTTCGCAGAACATCATATGAAAGCGGATCGAGCTTGGACTTTAAGGTAGCTTCGTCAATCTCGATTTTCTTTCTACTCACTTTGCCGCCAACTTTGGGAAAGCGATACCAGTGGTGGAGTGACAGTCATATCCATTTGGATTCTTCACCAAATATTTTTGGTGATACTCCTCGGCAAAATAATATTTTGTATCTTGCACCGGCAGGATTTCAGTGACAATTTGATCCAAGCCTGCAGCATCTAGCGCTGATTGATAAATATCGCGGCTAGCGAGCGCATTCTCCATTTGCTCGGCGCTAGTTGCATAAATTGAGCTGCGGTATTGGGTACCGATATCCCCACCTTGCGCATTTAACGAAGTCGGATCGTGCATCGTCCAAAATTCTTCGAGCAAACGCTGATAAGAAACTAAATTGGGATCAAAATCTACTTTCACCATTTCGGCATGCCCGGTGGCGCCAATACAGATCTCTTCGTAACTTGGATTTGCAGTGTTACCACCCATGTAACCCACACTGGTATCAATAACCCCAGCCATCTTCCAGAAGCGACGCTCAGCGCCCCAGAAGCAACCTGTTGCAAAGTATGCAGTTGACGTTGTCATAACTCGCATTCTTTCAGGAGTTTGCAGATTGCGCTCTATTTAACTTTCAAGATTGGGTAACCTTCTCCTATACCTGCGCCCCCGTAGCTCAGGGGATAGAGCACCGCCCTCCGGAGGCGGGTGCACAGGTTCGATTCCTGTCGGGGGCACGCGATATAAATCACCCGAAATTTTCTGAATTATTTTCACTACGTCCTTGTTTATATGGCTGTTAACAGGGAGAATTATCCACTTAAGCACATCGTAGTGTTTGTATTTACTTCTGTTCCACGCTTGCATTAAGGAGTTCAAACATGGATTGGCGACACCAATCGGCATGCCGTGATGAAGATCCTGAACTCTTCTTCCCGGTAGGTAATACCGGTCCTGCTCTGACTCAGATCGAGGAAGCAAAAAAAGTCTGTAATCGCTGTGTTGTAAAAGATGCCTGCCTTGCTTGGGCACTTGAGAGTGGCCAAGATGCTGGTGTTTGGGGCGGCTTATCAGAAGATGAACGTCGTGCACTTAAGCGTCGTGCTGCACGTAATCGTGCGCGTTTGGTGGAACAGAACAACAGCTTCTAAAGCGGGAATTTTAGCTGTGCTTCGGTGCCGCGATCTGTGCGCACCAAATTTATAGATCCTTTTAACTCATTCTCCGTTAACGTGCGCACAATTTGTAGCCCCAAATTTGCTGATTCAGATAGCGAAAATCCTTCAGGTAATCCGATGCCATCATCAAAGATAGTTATTGTTGCAACATCGCGCATACGATTGACTTCAATTTTTAAATTTTCGCCCGAAATTGCAAGGCCATGTTCTAGTGCATTATGAATTAACTCGGTTACTACAAGTGATAACGGTGTGGCAATTCTAGGATCTAGCGAACCCAGGGCGCCATCACGAGAAATCTGTAACTCACCCATACGTGGACTGAGTTCTAGCGCATGTGCGACTAGTCGATCTAGAACATCATCGAAGGCGACAGATGCTTCGGTACTACTGGAAAGGGTTTCGTGTACCAAGGCAATTGAAGCTATCCGACGCACCGCTTCATTTAGCGCGGCACTAGCTGCCGGATCTTCAATACGGCGAGATTGCAGACGCAGTAGCGCAGAAACAGTTTGCAAATTATTCTTTACTCGATGATGAATCTCACGAATTGTTGCATCTTTAGTAACGAGTTCTCTTTCGCGACGACGCAGTTCTGTCACATTCTGCAGCAAGACAATCGCACCAATTCGATCTACCGCCGCAAGTAAAGGTAGCGCCATCAAATCAATTGTTCCACCGAGATTTTCGATCTCTACCCGTCGCAAGGATTTTCCACTGAGACTAACTTCAATTGCCTCTTCATGCGCATCTGCCTTAACGAGAGATACCTTTCGCGCAACTTCTCCTAAATTATTTCCCTCTAACTCACCAGCCAAACCCATGCGGTTAAATGCTGATTTAGCATTCGGGCTGGCATAAGTAATGACACCATTTATATCTAAGCGAATGAGCCCATCGCCTACGCGTACTGCGGGGTCAAAGAGTTCGCTATGTTCGGTATATGGAAATGTGCCTTCGGCGACCATTCGATAAACATTGTGAGCGACTTCTCGATAATTTAATTCCAGGCGGCTAGGTTGTCGCATCAGTTCTGCATTGCGATGTCGCGAAATTATAGCGATAACCTGTTCATCCAAAATTACTGGAATGGTTTCTTCCTTGATTAGTAGTTCACCGAATTTCTCTGGCTGCGCATCGCGAATAATCTCCGCACCCGAAAGTGCCTGATCGATTCGAGGCCTAGACCCCCAAGATATTTCGTCCCCGATAACCTCCTGCGGAAAAACAGTAGCTGCAGTCGTTGGTCTGATGTGCGCGACCGCAACGTAACCAGTTGGCCAACTCTTAAAATCTTTACGAAGTGGTACCCATAAAATTAAATCTGCGAATGATAAATCCGCCAGCAATTGCCAATCTGAAGTTAATTCTCTGATACGACGTAGTTGGTTTTCATCTAGCGGGCTGCGATCACGCAAGAATGTTTCAAGGCTCTGCATCACTTATGCCTTTAGCCATTCGCTGAGTGAGTTAGAAATTTCTTGAGTTGCAAACCAAGTGAGTTCTTCACCATCTGGGGAAACTAAGAAGGCGCATTGCACACTCTGCCACTGCGCCGGTTCCTTCAAATTAACAAAATTTTCACCATGTTCAGATATCTGTTGATCGCTAACTTCTAGCGCCAAGATAAAGCCGGGACTTTTTTCTGATGCGCGCATTTCTAGCGCTTCATCGGCGGCTAACATGGAGAGTGAAAATTCGCCTTCTTCATCATCGATGTCATTATTCGCAGTTAGAAATTTAATTGTGGGAGCATAAAGTGGACCGCATTCCATAGCGCCTGAATTAATAAAGTCGGCGATCTCATCGACTGTAACTGGCAAGTACCCGCGCATAAGGCTTAGGGTATAAGAGAAAGCGCTCAGTCAGTAATTTGGATTGCAATATTTAAGAACGCCTTGCGTAAGGCAGACTTGGCGCTAACTTGCGCAAGCGTTGTCCGCTCCCTCATTGCCAGAGAACATGAACGGGCATCATTTGGAATTTGCCATACATGAGACATCGGGTAAGTATTGGTAAAAATAGGACTGTCTCTTTTCCTAAGTTCGGTCACACTTAGCACTGCCAGAGAAATATTTGGTACTATCGAGATCTTGGATAGATCTTGCTGCAAATCCTTCAGTCTCCTCTGTTGCAATAGCTCGGTAGTTGAAGTAATTATCATATTTTGTGCCAGGTTAGAAACCCAAATCTTTACTTGCGAAGCCCATCTACGGTCTGTTAAATCGCTCGAGAGATTGGCTAACGTTCCTAGGTCGATATAAATAAGATCAAAATATGCCGCTGCATCTATCGCCAATACGTTGAAACCGGGTGCTTTCTGTTGAGTAATTTCTGAAACAGATAGGTTTTCGGATATGTCTCGCCATTTGTTCTCATCCGATACTTTGCGTAAGTCCAGTAATGTTGCAATTGCGGGTGATTGAAAATTTGCATCGATAAGAAGAGTCCTCATTCCCAATAAAGCAGATTCTTGGGCAAGATTTAACACAAGAACGGTATTACCAGTTGAGTGAGATGCGGATCCAACTCCAATTATCTTCGCATGTAGATTTGGTACTGGCTGCATCAAGGGAGTGCGAAGATGCGGAGATCTAATATTTCCACGTATGTAGGCCAGTAGCTCCGCCGAAGAAGTTGGCCTGGGTGAAATATCTGGCAAACCTTGTGCGCTACCTACAGCATCGGCAAAACCAAAAAGAGTTACGCCACTTCTGGTTATTTCCTGCAAGCGCGCTACCGATATTCCTGGCAAATCAGATGAGTAGATAAGAATTACTTGGCTGACATCACATTTGGATATTTCAATCTCTAGTGAGTTCATATCAAGTGTTCTAGCGATAACACTCCAGCCTTGGCTAAATAGTGCGCTAGAGATAACTCCTTCAAAATCTGGATCTGCAATTGCAGTAATTACTGCAGGTGTAGCCAAGCTATCCATTAGAACGTACGACGACGAGTCGACCTGTAGACGTGGCACTTAGCAAGGCAAAAATTTCACGGCTAAATACAGATATTGTTAATGCAACATCAGTGCCAAAGTTTGCACTTTTGCGATCGATTGAACGTAAGTACGCCCCCGATATAACCAGAGCCGGTTCGCCAACTTTCTGCATCCCCATCGCTTCGGGAACCCAATAGATATTAATTGCCTCCCCTAGCTCAATGTCACTCGGAATATCACTGCCCCGCACCGAAATGGGAACCTGTTCTGATCTCATCTCACGCGAGGTATCACTTAACGCGTTGATGGAAATCAGTTCACCTTTTCCGATTGCATGTAGCACATATGTGCCAATGGGTGATGAATCTTTGGCGAGGTAATCTCTACTGCTTGCACCCAACGAGACTTGAACTTGAGCCAGATCAGATTCACTGATTTGTGCTCCCGGCGTCAGAATTTTGCTGGCCACCCAATATGTATCGCTCTGATTCCCCAGAGCAGTTAGGGCCATCGCAGAAATTAGCGCAGCTGCAAAGAGAGAGACTGCAACAACTAGGCGAGTTTGAGATGTCTTACTTGAATGATTCATAGTGGCGAAGCAAAGAACATTTTGCGAAATTTCAGCACGCTCTATCAACAGTCATCCTTGTGGATGAGTTGATTTCATCCATGCAGATGATTATTAAATAGGCGGCCGATACAAAAGTGCGCCCATGACTACACAATTCTTACCACTTCCTATGAAGCAAACCCTGCAATTGGTTTCTAGCAACGAAGATCCTGCGATGTGGAGCCATCCGCAGTTAGATCTTTATTCGCTATCTGAGATTGCAGCAAAACGCAGAGCCACCCCCCTTCCAACTCAAAAAGCCAAGTTATATCTAGTCCCCACCAGTTTCGGAGAAGAGTACGAAACTGGATTTGAACCGGTGCCGACATCAGCCCAAGAGTTACCCGAACTGCATATCTGGACAATGAAATTTGCGGTAAGTGTTATTGAAATATGGGCTGGCCGGCGCCAACCAGCACAGCTGATATCTAGATGCCATCGCCATATTTACATGCAATTACTTAAGCAGGTTGGAAGTCAAAAAGAGATTGGACGGATTAGAAGTATTCATCAGAGCCAACCACTTGATGGCATTTGTGAATCAACTGTGACAGTTCGTTATGGTGAGAGGCTGCGCGCCATGGTTATTAGATTTGAAGGTGTTGATCAGCGCTGGTTATGTACTGAACTTAAATTACTTTAAGCACCACCATGGCATCGTTTGTATTTCTTACCTGAACCGCAGGGGCATGGGCTATTTCTGGAAACGTCACCCTTATTTGAAATCCCTGATTCATCAGCGGCGGTGTATTGCAGAGCGGCCACGTTTGTTGGCTTCTCTGAAATACCAGCGGCCTTTACCTCAGATCCATCGCCTTCAACAGATACCTGAACGTTAAATACCAAACTAGCAAGCTCTTCCTTAATTCCATCCATCATCGCAGAAAATAGTTCGTAGCCTTCACGTTGGTATTCAACCAGCGGATCGCGTTGTGCCATTGCGCGCAGACCGATTCCTTCTTGCAAATAGTCCATCTCATAGAGATGTTCACGCCATTTACGATCTAATACCGAGAGCAATACTTTTCGCTCAAGTTCGCGCATGACTTCGGCGCCAAGATCTACTTGGCGCTTTTCATATGCAACTGTGGCATCTTCCAAAATTTCTGCTGACAAATATTCTGAATCAATCGCTGCTCGTGAGCCAACTTTGGCGATGAGCTCATCGGGAGTAAACGAGATTGGATAGACCAGTTTTAAAGCCTGCCAGAGTCGATCTAGATCCCAATCCTCACCAAAGCCTTGTGCGGTTTCGGCCGTAACATAGGCAACCAAGGTATCGGCCAAAAATGTTTGCACTTGAGGTGAAATATCTTCGCCTTCTAGAACCAAGCGGCGCTCACCATAAATAACTTCGCGCTGGCGGTTCATGACATCGTCATACTTCAAAACGTTCTTACGGATTTCAAAGTTTTGGGCTTCAACTTGGGTCTGGGCTGAGCGAATTGCATTGCTAACCATCTTTGATTCGATAGGTGAATCATCTGGCAGACCTGCGGCAGATAAGAAACGTTCAACTAGCGCCGAATTAAAGCGACGCATCAGCTCATCTTGTAGCGAGAGATAGAAGCGAGATTCACCTGGATCGCCTTGGCGACCAGAGCGACCACGTAGCTGATTATCGATACGACGCGATTCGTGACGTTCGGTACCGAGAACGTAAAGCCCGCCAAGTGTGATCACTTCTTCATGGCCCTTTGCAACAGCGCCTTTCTGTTTAGTAATTTCATCTGGCCATGCTGCTTCGTATTCAGTTGGATTATCAACTGGCGAAAGTCCACGACGTTGCAGTTCAAAGTCAGCCATAAATTCTGGGTTACCACCGAGCATGATGTCTGTTCCTCGACCTGCCATATTTGTGGCAACGGTAACCGCGCCCGCGACACCAGCGCGCGCGATGATTGATGCTTCACGTTCATGATGTTTAGCATTTAGAACTTCGTGAGGAATGCCAGATTTCTTAAGTAGCGCGGAAAGTTCTTCAGATTTTTCAACTGAAACAGTTCCGACAAGAACTGGTTGACCCTTGCGATGGCGTTCGACAATATCTTTAGTAACTGCCATAAATTTCCCGAGTTCGGTCTTATAGACCAGATCTGCTTGATCTATACGCTGCATCGGGCGGTTGGTTGGGATTGGAACCACGCCGAGTCTGTAGATCTGATGGAATTCAGATGCTTCAGTCATCGCAGTACCGGTCATACCTGAAATCTTTTTATATAAGCGGAAATAATTCTGCAGAGTGATCGTGGCTAGCGTCTGGTTTTCATCTTTAATATCAATGCGTTCTTTTGCTTCGAGCGCTTGGTGCAGGCCTTCGCTGTAGCGGCGCCCAGCCAACATGCGGCCAGTGTGCTCGTCAACGATTAAAAGCTCGCCATTCATGACAACATAATCTTTATCACGCTTAAAAAGTTCCTTAGCGCGTACAGAGTTATTTAAGTAACCAATTAGTGTTGTATTTGCCGCTTCGTAAAGGTTTTCTATCTTTAGTAGTTCTTCTACTTTGGAAACGCCATCTTCTAGGATTCCAACAGTCTTTTTCTTCTCATCTACTTCGTAGTGAGTATTACGTTGTAGTTTATCTGCAATATTGGCAAATTCGACGTACCACTTGGTTGCTTTATCAGCCGGGCCACTGATAATCAAAGGAGTTCTCGCCTCGTCGATCAAAATGGAGTCGACTTCATCAACTACTGCAAAGAAGTGACCTCGCTGAACGCAATCTTCGAGAGACCAAGCCATGTTGTCACGTAGGTAATCAAAACCAAATTCATTATTTGTGCCATACGTTATGTCAGAGTTATAAGCCGCACGACGTTCAGCAGGGGTCATGCTATTTACGATTACTCCAACACTTAAACCTAAGAAGCGGTGAATACGTCCCATCCATTCGCTATCGCGTTCGGCGAGATAATCATTAACCGTGACTACGTGAACACCGCGGCCAGCGAGTGCATTTAAGTAAGAAGGAAGTGTGGCAACCAAAGTCTTTCCTTCACCGGTGCGCATTTCCGCGATATTCCCACGATGAAGTGCGGCTCCACCCATAATCTGAACATCGTAGTGACGCTGTCCGAGAGTTCTTTTTGCTGCTTCGCGAATTACTGCGAATGCTTCAGGTAGTAAATCATCAAGGCTTGCACCATCGGCAAATCGAGATTTTAATTCGGCGGTCTTTGCTCGCAGACTCTCATCAGAGAGTGGAGAAATAGCAGGCTCAAATGCGTTGACTTGATCTACGACCTTGCTGAGATCGCGAAGAATTTTGCCTTCGCCTGCTCGCATGATCCGATCAATAATCTTCGACATTTACGCTCCCATTCTCAAATCAACCCCCTTATCGTAGGGGTTTGGCAACAGCACCTGTTACCGCACCTTTGACCTCAAAACCCGCGGTGCGCAAAGCCCGTATCGCTTCCGCCAGGGTCGCCCCGGTGGTTATTAGATCATCAACAATGATCAGTGGACCAATATTCCCACCGCTACTTCTGGGTTTGAACTTGCTAGGTACTACTAGGGCGCCCGAAACGTTTGATAATCGTTGCTTTGAGTTAAGTGCAGATTGATCTTTAACAGATCTGGAATGTACTAATAATTGTGTATCAATAAATAAGATTTCATTTTCAGAAATTCTAGCAACCTCCGATGTAATTTGACTGAGAAAATTGCGCCCTCGCTTTCTTGTAGCAGATCGGCGTGATGGAATTGCAATTAAAGTCGTGCCTCCAAAACGTTTTACGAAATAGCTCAGCGAGTGAGAAATTGCGTCAATAAGTAATTTATCTGCAGCTGCAACATTTGACTCTTTGGCACTTAACAAAACTCGTGAAGCCACTGGCGAGTATTGAACTGAAGATACAACAGGATAACAACTGCCTTCCACGCTTACTTCACGGAGATAAGTATGAGGATGCCAACTGCTTCTGCAATTTGAACAGATTGAAATTCCAAGTTGAGAACAACCAATACATCGGGATGGAAAGATTAAGTCAGCTAAATTTTTAATCGCAGATTTCTTCATTGCCAAATCCTGCAATAAAGATTAGAAATCTATAGAGTTTTTAATCGGCCTGAGGATAATCAATAGGTTGTGAGCGAATTGGACGTCCGCTTATTTGCTCGCCGGCAATTCGTGGCAAGGTCATCACAAAATGTGCGCCGAAACCTGGTGCTCCCCAAGCATCTAGTTCACCATTATGTAGGCGCGCATCTTCCAGTGCGATCGATAGTCCAAGTCCGGTACCTCCACGTACCCGAGCACGTGAAGGATCCGCGCGCCAAAAACGATCAAATACCCGTGAGAGAACCGAAGGTTCAATTCCGGCGCCATGATCGCGAACTCCGACACCAACTTCGGTGCTTGTCGAGATAATCGTTACATCTACTGGTTTATCTTCTGCATGATCCAAGGCATTAGATAACAAATTGCGCATGATTCGCTCTACCCGGCGAATATCTGCCTTAATCATTACCTGCTCAGTCGCGTAGTCAATATTAATGACTGATTGATGGCCATTTTCATTTCCAAGCAAATCCGCGATGCAGCGCTTAGTCAGACTAACCAGGTCAAAGTCGGCTGGTTCAAGCACTGCAACTTCAGCGTCGAATCGACTGATCTCAAGTAGATCTTCCAGCAGGCCTTCGAATCGGTCTAACTGTGCAACAAGTAATTCTGAACTCCGCGTAATAGTGGGGTCAAAGTTTGCCCGTTGGCTATAGATAACTTCTGATGCCATTCGCAATGTCGTTAGCGGGGTACGCAGCTCATGCGATACATCAGATACAAATCTTTGCTGGACGCGAGATAAATTCTCTAATCGGGAAATCTGCGATTCCAAGGAGAGCGCCATGTCGTTAAATGCAGTTCCTAAGGTGGCAATTTCATCAGAGCTCTCAACTTGCATGCGCTGTGAGAAATCACCTTTAGTAAATTGTTGAGCGATACGAGCGGCTTCACGTACTGGCTTTACAACCTGTCGCACAACAAGCCAAGTAATTAAACCGATCAGAAATAGCAGAGCAAAGCCAGTGACCAGCAATGAGTTAGTTATCAGCGCCAGAGTTGTGTTCTGGTTGGTTAGTGAATAAACCAGATACATCTCATAGTTTCCAGAATCAGGAATCGCAATTCTGCGACCTGCAATTAAAACGTCTGCATCTGCGCGATTCTTATAACTAACTTTGGCATATTTATATTCGACTAAATCGCTAGCCCGAACTCGCTTACGCAATTCGGTGGGAACTGATGAGACATCTAGTTCATCAGTCACAGTGCTGTAGTCAATTACCACGATTTTTGAACCAGAATCAAGGACTGAACCAAAACGACTTAAAAAGATGGATTTGCGATCTTGATTAAGACTAACTGCAGTTGAAGCAACAATGATTTCTTGCACGGTCTTAGTAATAATTGAACTTTTGGCCCCGTCTACTAATAAGAACTGATACTGCGCGTTGAAAAATGAAGAGCGTGCCTCAGCTAGAGATGTTTCGAGATTTACCTGCTTTACGCCAGCAGATAATTGCGAATACAGGGCAGATCCAGTTATCCAAACAACGCCTAGTGAGAGCAGAATTGTTGAAACGATAACTTTAGAAGCCAATGAAGTTCTGACTTTCTTGACTATGCGGTTCATTCTAAGAACCGCCCGAAACTCCAGCTTTATATCCAACTCCGCGAACTGTCATGACAATTGCGGGGCGCTCTGGATCATGCTCAACTTTTGAACGCAAACGCTGTACGTGAACGTTTACTAACCGGGTATCAGTTGAGTGGCGATATCCCCAAACTTCATCGAGCAATGCATCGCGAGAAAAAACTCTGCCGGGTTCTTTGGCGAGTGCGACCAAGAGATCAAACTCTAATCGGGTAAGTGCAATTTTCTTATCACCGCGAATAATTTCGTGAGCATTAACATCTATCGAAAGATCACCAATCGTTAGCAACCCTGAGACATCTGCATTGGTACGGCGCAAACGAGTTCTAATTCGAGCAACTAATTCTGAAGCGTGACGAAATGGCTTAACCATGTAATCATCGGCGCCCGCTTCCAAACCCAGAACCACATCATGGGTGTCGCCTTTTGCGCTAAGCATGATGATAGGAACCATAGATTCGGCGCGAATTAACTTACAAACTTCTATTCCATCGAGACCGGGAAGCATCACATCTAGCAGAACAAGATCTGGAGGATTATTTCTAAAAACCTCCAGAACCTCATCGCCACGACTTACTAGATCTACGTCGATGCCGGCACCTGTTAAAACTATGCCGAGCATCTCTGCCAGATCCTGGTCGTCATCGACGACCATTACTAAGGTCATTAGCTACCGTGCTCCCAAGAGCTCAGGTACATATCTTGTGCTGGAGTTAAGGTATCGATTCGTCCGCCCATTGAAATTAATTTCAGGCTAGCAACTTCCTTATCAATATAAGTTGGGACGTTGTGAACACCTGCTGAAAGATTCTTCGCTTCCTTAACTAGGTATTCAGCAGTTAGCGCTTGATCAGAGAATGACATATCCATTACTGATGCTGGGTGGCCTTCTGCAGCTCCTAAGTTAACCAAACGGCCTTCAGCAAGCAGTAGTAAGCGGCGACCGTCTGCAAGAACATACTCATCAGTTTGGTGACGCATCTTTGCATTCTTCTTCTTAGAATTTTGTTCAAGCCATGCAACATCAATTTCGATATCGAAGTGGCCTGAGTTAGCCATGATTGCGCCGTCTTTCATGACTGCAAAGTGCTCATCACGCAATACATCGCGATTACCTGTAACAGTGATAAACACATCGCCAACCTTGGCAGCATCAAGCATTGGCATGACGCGGAATCCCTGCATCATGGCATCGAGTGCCTTTGTTGGGTCGATTTCAGTAACAACAACATCGGCGCCCATGCCCTTTGCACGTTCTGCAACGCCCTTACCGCAGTAACCAAATCCGGCTACGACGACGATGCGTCCAGCGAGAAGAAAATTAGTCGCACGGAAGACAGCGTCGAGCGTGGATTGACCTGTGCCGTAACGGTTGTCGAACATGTGCTTGGTATCGGTGTCATTGACAGCAATCATTGGGAAAGTAAGTGCGCCATCTTTAGCCATTTGGTTAAGACGGATTACACCAGTTGTGGTCTCTTCGCAACCACCGTCGATATTTGGAAGAAGTTCCTTGCGAGTTGTGTGAAGAGTGTTAACGAGGTCGCAACCATCATCGAATACTTGGTGAGGTTCGATATCCAGGGCAGCATTGATATGTGCATAGAAAGCGTCACGATCAACTGCATTGCGAGCGAATACCGAAATTCCGTATTCGTGAACAAGCGCTGCTGCTGTGTCATCTTGTGTTGACAGAGGGTTTGATGCACAAAGAGCAATATCTGCGCCTCCTGCTTTTAACACGCGCATCAAGTTAGCTGTCTCGGCTGTAACGTGCATGCATGCAGCGATTCTTAAGCCAGTAAATGGCTGTGACTTCTCGAAGCGTTCACGGATCTGCGCGAGTACAGGCATATTACGCTCTGCCCACTCGATCTTCTTGCGACCCTGGGCTGCAAGTGATGCATCAGCGATATCGTGTTTTGGAAGTGTCGTCGTAACTGGTGAATTCATGGTCTTCTCCCTAAATGGTAATTTATAACAGTTGATTGGACTGTGCTTACCTAAGGCGTAGGGCTCTACTTTGCTAGGTGGCTCTGGGCATAGATTAGCGCGCACCGACCCAAACTGGCTATTTAGACTCTAGCCACGGATTGTGGCGAGCACCTCATCTCTTATCTTTTCCATGCGTGCTAGTGTCTTGGCTTCAACATTTAATCGAAGTAAAGGCTCGGTATTTGAAGCGCGGACGTTAAACCACCAGGTATCGCCATTTACGGTCAATCCATCAAGATGATCAACTTCATTGCCCACAGATTCACCAAATTTTTCCGCAATCTCATTCATCGAACTTTGTGCATCTAAGACTTCTGAATTGATTTCTCCACTTGCGACGTAGCGACAATAGGGTTTCAAAATCTTAGACAGAGGAGCGCTTACTTCCCCAAGTGCTGCAATTGCATGCAGAGCTGCCAGCATTCCAGAATCAGCGCGCCAAAAATCCTTGAAATAGAAATGACCTGAATGTTCGCCACCAAAAACAGCTCCGGTATCTGCCATCAACTTCTTTATGTATGAGTGACCGACTCGAGAGCGAATTGCCTTTCCACCACTTTCTTCCACAATCTCTACAACAGCGCGCGAAGAAATTAAATTATAAATAATGCTAGCGCCAGGGTGCTTGGTTAATTCGCGGGCAGCAATCAGAGCGGTCAAAGTTGAAGGATTTACAAGATCACCACTTTCATCTACTAAGAAACAGCGGTCGGCATCGCCATCGAAGGCAAGACCGATATCGGCTTTATGTTTTTTAACTGCTTTCTGAAGATCTTTAAGGTTCTTAGGGTCAATTGGATTTGCTTCGTGATTTGGGAAGGTTCCATCTAATTCGTAATACATAGGAATCACTTCACAATTGAGCCGCGCGAATACAGCTGGCGCAGTATGTCCGGCCATGCCGTTTCCGGCGTCAATAACTATCTTCAGCTGGTGAATCTCGGATAAATCCACCAGGGTCAATAAATGATCAACATATTCAGTCAACATCTCACTATCGCGCTCATTTCCCACGCTTCTAAAATCTATCGGGGATCCATCATTTACAAAACGCTCGATTATTAACAAGCCGGATTCTTTTCCGATTGGACGCGCACCACTAAGACACAATTTGATTCCGTTATATTCGGCTGGATTATGGCTGGCAGTGAACATTGCACCAGGAAAATTCAATTTACCGGCTGCAAAATAAAGCATGTCAGTTGATGCTAGCCCGATACGAATCACATCTAGACCTTGTGAAGTAACGCCTGCCGAAAATGCCTCAGCAAAAATTGGTGAGGATGGGCGCATGTCTTCGCCTATTACGACTGTGCCTGGTTCGCGTTCTTGCTGCAGGAATCTTGCAAAGGCAACGCCGGTAGCAAAGCAAAAGTCTGCGGTAATTTCTACATCGACTAAACCGCGAATGTCATATGCCTTAAAGATTGAAATAAGGGTCTTCTCTCTCTAGCAAGTTTTTGATAATTGAAAACTAAGAAGGAACTGCGCGCAAGTGGCCACGACGCCCAAGTTGATTTGCAGCGCTGGCTGAATTATCTAAAATTTCTTCACTGTTTGAAGTTTGAACCATGGCAACTTCTCGCACCGCATCAGCAATTGCCATTAGATCGTCATCACTGGGACCCGTTGGATCTTGCGAACTTTCTTCTTTAATTACGTTCCATCCATTTGGAACGGTTAGACGTTTCCCATGGGTTTCACACAAATCGTAAGAGTGTGGTTCTGAAAATGTGGCAAGTGGTCCTAGCACCGCAGTTGAATCAGCATAAATATAGGTAAGGGTCATCGAAGCAAGACTTCTGCAGCTAACTCGCGAACAGCTGCGACCGGTTCTTGCCAACTTACTCATGGAACCTAGATTAGTGGTGAAGGAGTTGAAAATCTGGGATTGTCACGGAGTTAAGACGCGAATATTTGAAAGCGGCACAGATGACTTTGTAAGGACACTTCCAGCAGCAAGTGGGAAGTATCCATAGCCGCTCTTCGTTGCAACCAGACCTGCTCCGTAAATCCCCTTGCCTACCTTTTTGAATGTGACGGAGCGAACCCCATCGGGAACTTCGAGGGTTGCGATTTCTTCTCCACTAATTATTACTTGCTTGCGTTTTCCGTTGTTAAAGAATAGTTCAGCCTCAGCGGATATTGAAGTACCAATAAAGATTAACTGCGGAGCAATTCCAGTTGTTGCTAATGAGAACTTTGTGAGTGCGGGAACGGCAGTGCTCCAGATGAAATCTGACTTGCCTTCGGCTAGGGTCGATGAAAACACGCTAGCAACCAGCGGTTCATCGGATGAGATTTGGATGCCGAATTTACTAGTGGGGAGCTTTGGATTTAGATCTAAAGTGACTACCGAACCTGCCTTAACCAATTTGTTTTCTAGCCCTGCCGGGATAAATGTGCCATCGGTGGATAAGACTTTGACGCTTACACGGGCATCGATTTCTCCGGGAACAAGTAAGCGTAACGAATGAGGTAGCTCTACTGACTTAGTGCCAACTTTCTTAACGGTATGTGGAATCGCCGGGATGAAAATCTCTTTTGTGGCAGATGGTGCGAAATTAATGATGTCCCCACCAAGTGCACGCAGCCCCTTACCGCGTTCATCCAACATATAGCTTGTAACTCTGCCCGATCGCGTGATTGCTTGAACAACTACTCGGCGAGAACCTGGGGCAAGCAAATCCAAACCGATTTCAGAGTAGGAATTCGCTTTGAGAGTAACGGGCTTGGATGGTTGCAAGCCCACTTCATTCCAAATCTGCAGATCAACAATTGCTGCACTCAATCCACTGTTAACCAGCATAATTCTTCCCGTGCTTGTCACATCTGCGGCGCCACCAACAAACCATTGTTCATTTTGTAGCGATGAACAAATAGTCGCACCCGCCCAAACATCCTTGCGAATTTGCCAGACAACTGGCGTTGCACCTTGCGACTCAATGATTACGGGAGCTTTTGCTTGCATATACCGCAGAGTTTGTGTAGGAATAAGCGAGAGAGACTTCGTGCCCGTTAATCGAAATTCTGTCTTTGATGAAGGAAGCGAAATTGCAGTAGTCAAATTATTAGGAGTTGGGGGGCAAACTACCGCTGGATAATTAGTTGAGAACTCATCTTTTGATAATCCAACATTTATTCCGTTGGCTACCAAGAGCGTTACAACTACAGATCCAACAAGGGCTACGGGGCGTTGAAATCTCATGCTAACTCCGCATCTTCGATCTCGCGCCGGCGCCGGCCTGCTGGAAGTGCCATAACTAAAACTGTTACGAAAACTACAATCTGTAGTGAAACCCAAGCACGGCGAAGCGTTCCGTCGTACATTAAGGTCACCAGCCCAGGTTTTTCTACGGTGAATACTGGCAAGTCATCGACGCTGCGCGTGCGCTTCAGCCTTTGTCCATCTTGCATTGCTCGCCACCCAAGACTGTAATTTTCAGTTAAGGTAAGTTCGCCCGGAGCGCTTACTGTTATTCCGAGGATTCCTTCCACCAAGACTGAACCCTTACCTGAGGCATCTTTAAATAAAACTTGCCCTGTATTTCCTACAGTTTTCCAAACAATCCCAGCGTTTGTCGAAGATGCACGATTGAACCCACCTAAACCATCAACAACTCTGGCGATATTTTCATCAACTGGGCTTTTTAAGAATAGATACTTAATACCGTGTACTGCGAAGGTAGTACTAGAAGTTAGTCCACTGCCATCGGTTAATTCACGAACCGCGTTCGATATCTGTTCTCGATCTTGTGGCGCCATATCCGGTTGACCAAGAGATATATCTCCCCCACGTGCCAAGTAATAGTTAAGTGAAATTTCTTTACCTGATGTTCGTGGGCGAAGTACTAAAGTTTTAGCGTCACTCTCAATGGCCAAAAATGCAGGCAAAACAATCTCTCTGCCAGTTTGCAAAGGTGAAGTTGCACCTTTAGTAACGATCCAGCCGATTGAAGAAAGTGCATAAAGAATTGTTGCTACTAAAAGCGTTGCAGCAGATATGTGTCGAAAATTGATATTTGTGGCAATTAGTCGATCTCGTAATTTATCTAACATTATTACTGCAGCGCAGATCGCAGACAATGTAGTAATAGTCATTAGCGTTCCAGGATAAATTCTTGTTGGAACCAAGGTTCCGTTTCCGGTTAGCGATATCGCACTTATGAGTACCGCCGAGAGCAACGAAAAGAAACCAAATTCAGCTACGCGACGTGCCCGCGTGGATGAGAAGAGTGAAATAATAAGGATGATTGATAACGGACTCAACACGGCCAACGGTAGCGATCCGGGTCCTCCGGGATTTCCGAAGATTGCTAAATTTGGTCCGCCACCTGGGATTAAGAAACCAGAATCAATAAGAAACCTATTTGGATTAAATATCAATTCAAAACTCCATGGAGCGCAAAGAAGCAGCGGTGTAAGAACCAATGCAATTCGTCGATAGAGACGGTAATTGAACAATTCTGAGTTTAATCCTTGATCGCTATCATGATAGTCATGATAAATGGCGATGCCAGTTAAGATAATCCCGAATAAGAAAATAATTGGTGAAAATGCTGCCAAAATCGCAACTAGAAGTGAGATGGAAAATACCCGTCGCCATGAGAATTTTTCAATTTCTCGCCAGCTACCTGCTGCTTTCACTAATAGCGGTAGAAGGATAAGAATTACCACTGTCGCAAGTCTTCCGGAATTTATTGCTGAAATTGCGACAGGTGAGATCGCATACAACACCGCAGATGACACCGTTAGCCAGCGGTTCTCAGATAAGCCTTTGAGAAGCAGATGTAAAGTTGTGGCCATTGCCAGGGGCGCCAAGAAAAATAGCACCGCAATAAAAAACTTCACGCTTCCCAATAGTGGAGTCGCAGAAATCGCCACGACCGCTAGCCAAGGAGGCGCAGCAGCGCTAGTTCCCATGGCGATTGAGTGCCATCCGCTGAAGTAAATATCCCAGAGATCGCTTACACCGTTTGGTTGTTCTGGCAGAGCGCCACCCGATAGCGCACCGAAACGGTTACGTGACCAAACGAGTGTTAAGAAAAATAATAATAATGAAAGTGCAACAAGCGGTCGCTTCAGTAGATTAACCCAACTGCGATTTGATGCCGAAGTTAGTAAATCCTCTTCATCTAAATTTTCATCTAATACAGAAATCTCGCGAACTTCAGTTATTTCGGCAGGGAAGAGTTGAGTGCGAATCCATTCTGCAGACCTGGAAAGCGCCAGGCGCGTCTGCGACCAACGTGATGGAATAAATCTCGAAACAATTCCAGATGGGACCAAGCGGTAAGCCCGTCGAACTTTTCGTGCTTTGATTAAATCTGCAGGTTGCAGAATTAGCGCACCAACAGCCAAAATCTCATCGCTGGCATATCCGGGTAACTTTGCAAATAAAAAGCCGACCGCGCGAAATATTGCACCAGATAATAATTGAACGGTAAGAATCGGAAGCAGCCACAACGAAGAATTAACTAGGAGAACATATGCCGCGTTGCGACGATCAAGAAGCAAGGGGCGATGCAGGAACGCCTCTGCAACATCAACCATGCGACGTTCATTGGCGGATGCTTCAGCGTGAAAGGCAATTGCGCTAGAAACTGCAATTGCTGTGTAGCCCGCGGAGTAAAGACGCCAACCAAAGTCAACGTCATCACGGAAGAGATCTAAGTTGGGATCGAATCCACCTAGTTGTTCAAAAACATCTCTGCGAATTAGTGCGCCGGCGGTACTTACTGCAAGAACTTCATGCACGCCATCGCGTTGTCCTTGGTCATACTCGGAAGATTCCAATCCGGTCCAACGATTTCCGTTGGCGGCAATACTTACTCCAATTTCTAATAAATGTGTGTGGTCGTGCCAACCCAATAACTTTGGACCGGCCATTGCAACGCTAGGTTTTGTTTCAACTTCAGCAATTAAATTCGCTAAGGCACTTGGGTGCAGTGTTAAATCATCGTGGATGAGCCATATCCATTCGCGTTCCGGATCAACAATTTTTGGAAGAGTTGAAACAGCATGTCCGATAGCTTCACCAAATCCGGTATCTCGAGCCATCGGTAGAACTGGAATGCGCGCACCTTTAACAATTTTTGCTGAACCATCCTCGGAACCCGTATCAACGGCAACGCTCTTATTTACTGGATACGTTTGTGAGGTAAGCGATGCGAGAACTTCAGGTAACCAAAGCGCACCGTCATGAATTACAAGAATCGCAGTGACGCGATGTGAGCTCATAAGAGTTACGCTGGGCGGCGCTTCAAACGGCGACGCTCACGTTCGGAGAGTCCACCCCAGATTCCAAAGCGCTCGTCATGTGCGAGCGCGTATTCCAAACATTCTTGGCGAACATCGCAAGAGAGGCAGACGCGCTTTGCTTCACGAGTTGAGCCACCCTTTTCAGGGAAGAATGCTTCTGGATCTGTCTGCGCGCAAAGTGCTCGTTCTTGCCAGGAGAGTTGAACGTTCTCTCCGTTTGCTAATTTAATTGATGGTCCAGCAGTAGGGGCTGTTGGATTGCCAGTAGGTGTAGCGTCTGGACGAATCGGCATCGACTAATCTCCTCAAGACCTTTGGTGGCAGCGCTCACTGTGAACACCGCTTCTCTATAACGAATTACACGCGTGTAATCCCTTTTAGTCAAGTGCGTGAATGGTCCAAATTGAGGAAAATCTGCCTGAAATAAGGGATTCAAGGATGATTTATCGACTTATTGGGTAGAAATTGGCAAATTTTCTGTCGGCGAAATGTATTTCCCAATGATTTCTGAATTACTGCTGATTACTGAATTATGCAGAATAAATGATCCAGTGACAGTGCAGTTATCGCCAATAACAACCCCGTCCCCAATTATTGAATTGGTGATGGTGCAACTGGCCCCGACTTCAGAGCCCGACCCAATCGAACTTCCCCCAGTGACGAGGGAGCCTGAGGCGACCTTTGTCCCTGAGCCAGCCATGAAATCTCCAGCGACGTAATCGCGTGAACCTTTGAAGAGCGCCGCTGGGGTTCCAATATCTAGCCAATACGACTGCTCGTGATATCCGAAGACCGGTCGACCAGATTTAACTAATTGCGGAAAAGTTTCGCGTTCGATGCTGACGACTTTTCCTTCAGGTATCGCAGAAATTACCGTTGGGTTAAAAATGTAACATCCTGCATTGATGTCATTGGTTAGAGGATTGTCCATTTTTTCTAAGAAATCTGATACTCGCCCAGTCTCATCAGTTGGCACACATCCGAAAGCGCGAGCATCGGCGACTTTGATTAAATGCAAGGTGACATCGGCGCTACATTCTTTATGAAAAGAAAGTTGAGATGCAATATCGTGTTTGCTTAAAACGTCGCCATTAAAAATTACAAAGTCTTCTGATGTATCTGCAAAACCAACCATCGCGGCGGCGTTACGTATAGCACCGCCTGTGCCCAATGGTTCTTTCTCTACCGCGTAAAGCAACTTCATTCCCCATTTAGATCCGTCACCAAAGTAAGGCGTGAATACCTCTGAAAGATAGGAAGTAGCAAGGATTACGGTATTTATGCCCGCTTTCTTAGCAGCCAGTAATTGATGTTCGGTAAGAGGTAGGCCACCAATAGGCAACATCGGTTTAGGAGTTTGATTTGTGAGCGGTTTCAAACGCGTTCCAAAACCGCCGACAAGTAAGATTCCAATTGCCATTATGCAATTGCTTTCAAAATACGTTCGGCCGCTTCATTTATCTGCGCATCCGAGGCAGTCATCGCAACGCGAATATGCGATGCACCGAGGGGGCCGTAGAAGTTACCTGGCGTTGCCAATATTCCAAGTTGGGCTAACCAATCAACAGAGCGCCAAGAATCTTCTGATCTAGTGCACCAGATATATAAACCAGCCGCTGAGTCATCAATCCTGAAACCAGCTGCTTGCAGAGCTGGTGCCAAAATTGATCTGCGCGAGTTATATCTTGCACACTGTTCTTGCACATGCTTTTCATCACTTAACGCCGCAACCATCGCGTTTTGAATTGGAAGCGGCACCATCATCCCCGCATGCTTTCGTACTTCGCGTATTTGGGCAATCAGCTTGCTATCACCAATTAGAAAGGCGCCGCGATAACCGGCCATTGATGAGCGTTTAGAGAGTGAGTGAACTACCAATATATTTGTGTTATCGCCATCGGTGTATTTAAGCAGCGAGGTAGGTGTCTCGGTATCTCCGAAGTCGATGTAACACTCATCGCAAATAAGCGTGGCTGAATTTTTGCGGGACCATTTCAGTGCGGCTCGAAGCTCTTCTTCTGAATGCACACGACCCGTTGGGTTGGCGGGCGAGTTAATCCAAGCAAAATCCACTGCTGGCCAAGTTGCGGCGTCGACACCGACAGCAATGGGATTCGCTTGGGCCAAAAGCGCACCGACTAAATAAGTTGGATATGCGATTTCTGGATAAATAACGTTTTGGCTTTGCAGAAGAGTTGGCAACCATGCGACTAATTCTTTAGAGCCAATCACCGGCAGAACATCAAAATCCCCTGTTGCACCTAGATGCGCAATGGCCCAATTGCGAATTGCATCCTGTAATTCTTTGGTGCCAGCAGTGACGGGATATCGTGGTGAATCAGTACTTGCGCGCAGCGCGCTTTGAATTATTTGCGGAGTCGAATCAACCGGCGTTCCTTGAGATAAATCAATTATTCCATTTGCATACTCACGCGCCTTTTGCGCATAAGACGCCAACGCATCCCACGGGAAATCTGGCAATGGTTGGCGCATAATTGGAAGGCGCTAGCTATGCGACTCTGTGCAACTATTCTTTTGGTGGGATTGCTAGGACATCTGGATGATCGCTATTTGTTAAGCCAACCTTGGCTGCGCCTCCAGGAGATCCGAGTTCAACGAAGAATTCAGTATTGATCTTGGATGAGTCTTTCCACTGTGAAGGGATGTCATCTTCATAATAAATGGCTTCGACTGGGCAGACCGGCTCACAAGCACCGCAATCTACGCATTCGTCAGGTTGGATGTAGAGCATGCGATTGCCTTCGTAGATACAGTCAACTGGGCATTCCTCGATGCAGGATTTGTCCTTAACATCAACGCACGGTTGGGCAATTACATAAGTCACGATCTAACCTCCAGAATGGTTGGCCCTGCTATTCAATCGCGCTCATTGTAACCATGCAGAGGCGAGGTTGCCCGATTAAAGTATCGACATGACTAAAGCCACCCAGGGATCTGCGTCACCGCTGAGCGGGGCAATTGGCAAAAGGGTCACCATAAGACTACGCGAAGCCGATGGCGGGTTGCGAGATATCGTTGGAATTCTGCAGAGCGAGCACGAATTAATAAATTCTAAGTCTCAATCAATTTCGTTTTCTAAAGATGACATCGCAATTTGGCGAGAAATTAAACCACTTCCCGATCGCGCTGGTACAGGTTCGCCGCTATCACTGCGGATTATTGAATTAGAAAAACTATCTGATACCACTTGGCCTGCCGCAGAAATTATTGAATTTGGAAAATGGCGCCTGCGCATTTCTGATGGATTTACAATGCGCGCAAATTCGGTGTTGCCAACAGGTGCCGGCCCAATCGGAGAGCCTCCCCTGGTGCTAGCCGATGCCGTAGAGCATGTAATAAAGAGTTATCGGGATAGGGGTTTAACTCCAACTTTCACATTACCTCTTCCGATATATCAAGAACTAGATGAATACCTAGAAAGCCAAGGCTGGCAAATAAAAGTTGGGGTGCAATTCCTAATTAAAGATATAGATTTGATTGAGACTGAAATGTTTTCACAATTTAATTACGAGATTCTTGATTATCCATCTGAGGAATGGCTAGGCCTGCAATCAGATCACCGCCTGGAAAACTTAATGCAACGTTACCCAGCAAGATATGGTCTTATTAAATCTGGAGAAAGCGTCAAGGCCGTTGGCCGAATCGCAACCCTTGGGACATGGGCGATGGCGACGCGACTCTTCGTCGATCCATCTCATCGTGGAAAAGGGCTGGCGAAGCAGCTAATGCTCCTTTTAATGGTTGCGGCTAAAGAAGATGGAGCAACAAAAATCGCACTGCAAGTGGATCTTGAAAACGCCGCAGCGCTTGCCTTGTACGATTCGATGGGATTTAGACTTCATCACAAATATGTCTATCGTGTACTAGAAACTTTGGAAGTAAGGTAATGATTTCTATATATGACACTTTGGCGAGAAAGCTTAGCCAAATAGAGTCTTCGGGGTCACAGGTAACCGTTTACTGCTGTGGTCCAACCGTCTATCGCGATGCTCACGTGGGCAATTTAAGAACATTCTTACTGGCGGACTTAATTCATAGAGCGCTAATTCAACAAGGTGCGCAAGTTAACTTTATTCAAAACATAACCGATGTTGGACATATGTCAGAAGATGTTCAAGGTGAAGATAAAATTCTCCAACAGGCGCATCTGGAAAAGCGTGATCCCTTTGAAATTGCTCGCGCATACGAAGCCGAGTTCCACAAAGATTTACAAAGGTTAAATATCCTGCCAGCTAGCGCCTATCCCCGCGCTAGCGAAACAATAAATTTGATGCAGCACTACATCTCTAAATTAATTGATGGTGGCTTTGCTTATGCCACGACTGCTGGTTCTGTTTATTTTGATTCTCAATCTTTTGAAAGCTACGGTGCGATTAGCGGCAACCGTCTGAATTCGCTAAAGCCTGGTCATCGATATGAATTTAACGATGAGGGCGATAAACGTTTTCATGCCGACTGGGCGCTCTGGAAAGCGGCCGGTTCGCGCACAGAAATGATCTGGGATTCACCATGGGGGCTTGGTTTTCCGGGATGGCATATCGAGTGCACAGCGATGTCACTCTCGCTACTTGGCAACCGTATAGATATTCATGTAGGTGGCATAGATCTGAGATTCCCACACCATGAAAATGAACGTGCGCAATCAAATTCAATAATTAATTCTGAGGCAGTTGGCATGTGGGTACACGGTGAGCACTTACTTTTTGAGGGCCGCAAGATGTCAAAGAGTTCTGGAAATGTCGTGCTGCTGCAAGATGTAATTGATCGCGGGCTTGATCCATTGGCGTTAAGGCTTTGTCTATTAGAAAATCGTTATCGTGCGCAAATGGATCTCACTTGGGCGGCGCTAGAAGCTGCAAATTCCACTTTACGTAGATGGCGAACTTCAATGGGCGCTTGGGGTTCAGAGACTTTGGCTAAGGCAGATGCAGCAGTTGCTACTGCTATTAAAAAAGATCTTGATACTCCGCGCGCAATTTTGCGGCTGCGCGCCATAGAAAAGGATGTAAAGATACAACCACACGATAAGCGAGCCATATTTCTTCACGCAGATCAGGTGCTTGGACTAGAACTTATCCGCGCAATCATCAACAAACCTATTTCGCCTGGACAAGAATTACTCTTGAGCCAAAGAGCAACTGCACGTGAGCTCAAGAATTGGAGCCAGAGTGATCTTCTGCGTGATGAATTATTGGCCCAAGGAATTTTGATTAGTGATGGACCTACAGGACAAAGTTGGAGCTGGACTTAATTAGTCGGCAAAGCGATAGCAATTGTAAGTGCAAGAAAAGAAAGGAAAAAGAAGGCGTTTCCTAAATTATCACCTTGCACAAAGATTTCTCTCCCTGCACCAAAAGTAGATGCTCGGACAAAGAATGCACTCCACGCAAGAGCTGCAATTATTTTAAATCTACGTTTCTGATAAGTTAGTCCGACAGACCAAATTGAAGTAAAAGTTCCAATAATTGCCAACGCAATTCCAAAAGGTGGCAGGAATAGATGCAGGAATGTCGCTGCCACTGCAGTTATCACGCCTACAAGAACTGCATAAAAATACTTCATCTAGGCAATGACTCCAGCAAACAAATCCGATTCATGTCCGGCTTCATCAAATGGAGCTGCCTTTTCACCCTTTACTAATGTGTAGAACTCGTTACCCCAGACCTGAAGTCCTAGGTTATCTGAGAGAGCAAAAAACGGGCCATCTAGTGAAATCTGTGTGTGATGCGCTTTCATTGCTGCCATCTTCTGTTCTACATAAGAGTTACCGTCAACCAAGGCGTCAATAAATTCGTCAGCTTTTGCAAAAGCAATTTCATCAACGTTTTCTGCTCCGAAGAAATCTGAGCCAATCTCTTTTAACTTCTCCATACTTTCAGCAATAATCGATTTGGGAATTGTATTCCAGTAAATTTTTTGAATTTGCCATTTAGATTTTTCAGATGCGCGCATAGCAACCCGGTGCGCTTGAATATGATCTGGATGGCCATATCCACCAATTTCATCATAAGTAATAAGAATGTGTGGCTTAACTTCTTCGATTACCTTAACCAAGTAATCGGCAGCCTCTTCTAAATCTGCTTGCCAGAATACATCGGGACGGTCATTGGGATCCGTTCCCATCATTCCGCTATCGCGATAAGTTCTAGCGCCTTGCGCAAGAAATCTGAAATCTTTAATACCTAGTGCGTTCATTGCGTTGGCAAGTTCTATTTCGCGATGCGGGCCAAGGGCATCGGTTTGCGCGCTAGATAAATGGCTTAATTCAGGGGTGAGAATTTCGCCTTCTTCTCCACGAGTACACGTAATAAGAGTTACTTGAGCACCGAGTGCGGCGTATAAAGCCATTGTCGCACCGTTGTTGATGGTTTCATCATCAGGGTGAGCGTGAACGAATAAAGCTCGAAACCCTTTATACGAAGTACGCATTAATAGACCGGTAATGATTTATCAATTTGTTTAGCCCATGCGATGACTCCACCTGCGACATGGGTGGCATCTGAAAATCCAGCACCTTTGAGGATTGCTAAGCATTCGGCCGACCTGACACCGCTCTTGCAATGCAAAACAATCGGCCTATCTTGCGGCATCCTCGCGAGCACGGTGCCATCTAAGAAACCTTGTTTTGGAATCAAGTGAGAGCCTGGAATACGAACAATTTCAAATTCACTTGGCTCACGAACATCAACTAGATAGAAGTTATCGTTTCCAGCAATCTTTGCAGCAAGTTCAGTAACTGTAATTGTCGAGTCTTTAACTGCATTTTCTGCAGCATCCGATAAAACGCCACAGAACGCCTCGTAATCCGGCAATAATTCCGTCTGGGTTGGGTTTTCGCTACATAAAGGACAATTTGGGTCTTTGCGAACCTTGATCTTTCTAAATGACATTTCCAGTGCGTCGTAAATGATTAGCGAACCAATCATTGGATCACCAACCCCAGTGATTACTTTTATCGCCTCTGTGGTCTGAATAGATCCGATAGTTGCGCAAAGCACTCCAAGTACACCGCCTTCGGCACAACTTGGAACCATACCTGGTGGTGGAGGTTCTGGATAAAGACAACGGTAACAAGGTCCATACTCGGCCCAAAAAACGCTAGCTTGGCCGTCAAAGCGATAAATGGATCCCCAAACATATGGCTTCTTCAATAATACGCAAGCATCATTTACCAAATAACGTGTTGCAAAATTATCAGTTCCATCAACGATGATGTCGTATTGAGAAAATATCTCCATTACATTGGAATTATCTAGGCGAACTTCGTGAGTTATTACAGTTACATAAGGATTTATCTCAGCAATTTTTGCCTTGGCCGATTGCGCTTTACTCTTACCGATATCACTTTGGCCATGAATGATTTGACGCTGCAGATTTGATTCATCGACTATATCGAATTCGACAATTCCGAGAGTTCCGACGCCAGCAGCTGCTAAATACATCAGCGCTGGTGAACCAAGTCCACCTGCACCAACGCATAGAACTTTGGCGCTCATCAACCGTTGCTGTCCAGCCATTGCAACATCTGGAATTATCAGATGGCGGCTATATCGGCGAACTTCATCAACAGTCAGAGCAGGTCCAGGAGATACCAGGGCTGAAGGTTTAATTCGTGGGTTCGACATGGCACTATTCTGCCGTAGGCATTGCGGGTGCGCCAATTAGATAAATTTGGCACGCTGCAAATCGTTCTCATCTGCATTTGATCTTTCTTTATTAGCGCTATTGCGTCTACGATACGAGCAATGACTACCGTAGATACGAATACAAAAGGCGATAAAGCACGCCTGCCACGTGATGAGCGCCGTGCGATATTGCTCAACGCAGCTCTAGAAGTTTTCACCGCCGCTGGATACCACTCGGCTGCGATGGATGAAATTGCAGATCGGGCAAATGTCAGCAAGCCAGTTCTGTATCAGCACTTTCCTTCGAAACTTGATTTATATCTTGCCGTACTAGATCTTCATATTGATTCGCTAGTTTTTGCGCTACAAAAAGCAATCTCTTCAACTCCCGATAACTCTATTCGCGTACATGCAACCGTTGTTGCTTACTTTGAATTTATCGAAAATGAGGGTGAAGCATTCCGTTTACTTTTCGAAAGCGATATGAGCGTTGAGCCACAAGTTCGTGAGCGCTTGAATCGTATGACCTATGACTGCGCAGCAGCGGTTAGTGCAATTATTTCCAATGACACTGGCCTGCCTCAGGAAGTCGCCATGTTGCTCGGCGTTGGGCTTATTGGATATACCCAAGTGACCGCACGCCATTGGTTAGAACGAGATAGCAAATTAAGTCGCCAGCAAGCTGTTGAATTAGTTGAAAACTTAATGTGGCGCGGAATTTCTGGCTTCCCGCTCTCTGGAAGTCAATAACCCCTACTCATTTCAGAGAGATTGGCTGCACTTTTTGCCGATAGGATAGCCACATGAGTACAAAAAAATCGGATGCCGGACAAAGTACACAGGTTCGCATCGCAATTGCCAATATCTCTGGCGAACTAGTTTTTGAAACAAATTCTTCAGTTGCCGATGTTAAAGCGGCAGTATCGGCAGCGTTGGCAAGTCAAACGCCCCTAGCGTTAAAAGATATTCGGGGCCATGAAATTGTTGTAGCAGCGGACAAGATTGGCTTTGTTGACATTGGTATCGCCGCCGATCGCCGCGTTGGTTTCGGCGTTCTCTAAGGTGTCGATAACTTTTGCTGATTTGCCACTTCGCCCCGAAACACAAGCAGCGCTAGCAGGGCATGGTTTTATCGCACCTTTCCCAATTCAAGAGATGGTGCTGCCAATCGCACTTGGCGATGGTGATGTAATTGGCCAAGCAAAGACCGGTACTGGAAAAACTCTTGCCTTTGGAATTCCATTAATTGAAAGAGTGATCGCACCACTTGATTCCGAATGGGAAGATTTAGCCGCTAAGGGACTTCCGCAAGTTTTGGTAGTAGTCCCAACTCGCGAACTCTGCGTGCAGGTCACAAAAGATATTGATGATTTGACTGGAAATCGTGGCATACGCACTCTAGCTGTTTACGGTGGTCGCGCATTTGAACCACAAATCGAAGCACTTAATAATGGTGTGGAGATAGTCGTCGGAACTCCTGGTCGTTTGTTAGATCTCTACCGACAAGGTCAATTGAAATTAAAGGAAGTATCTCGCGTTGTTTTAGATGAGGCAGATGAAATGCTTGATTTGGGTTTTTTGCCTGATGTAGAAAAAATATTTACGAGCACTCCAAATCGCGCCCAAACCATGCTTTTTTCGGCGACGATGCCAGGCGACATCATTGCGCTAGCGCGACGTTTTATGAATCAGCCAATACATATTCGCACGCAAGATAACGAAGATGAGGGTGCGGTTGTATCTCGTATCAAGCAACATGTAATCCGTGCCCATGCGCTAGATAAGATTGAAATGTTGGCGCGAATTCTTCAAGCCGATGGACGTGGCCCGACTATCGTCTTCTGCCGCACAAAGCGCACCTGTCAAAAAACCTCTGATGATTTGGCCGAACGTGGATTCCGCGCAGCATCAATTCATGGTGATTTGGGGCAGAGCGCCCGTGAAAAAGCACTTAATGATTTTAAGGCTGGTAAATCTGATGTGCTAGTTGCAACAGATGTGGCAGCGCGCGGAATTGATATCGATGGCATTACACATGTCATCAACTATCAATGTCCCGAGGATGAAAAAACTTACCTGCACCGTATTGGTCGCACAGCGCGTGCTGGAGCAGATGGAATCTCAGTGACTTTTGTTGATTGGGATGACTTGGCTCGCTGGAAAATGATTGATACCGCTCTAGTTTTGGGCTTAGGCGAACCCGAAGAAACTTACTCTTCATCTGAGCATCTTTATCAGATGTTAAATATTCCAGCAGGTTCCAACGGACGTATCACCAAGCAGAAGCTAATAGCTAAGACAGAAAAGGTTGCCTCACCCGAGAGAGCTACTAAGCCAGCAGCGGATAAAACTCCACGAAATCGCACGCGCACCAAAAAGTTTTCTTCTTAATTTTTGCCGTTATTCCAGACCCAAGATTTCGAGTACCGAATATGCAGCACTTCGATAACTCTCTGACACTTCGGAACTTTTACTCATAGTCAAGACAGATAAATTTGAACTTGCCGCAATTTCTACCTCATCACTGCGCAAAATTGCCACATCTAAGACTGGTGAGAGTTCCTCATAATTTACTTCACCTATGGCGACCGCGGTTATGGCCTTACCGGTAATTTTTCGTAATTGAATCAGCCCACGTAGTGAATGAAGAGCTTGCGAAACGGGTACTAATATCTGGTCAGCGGCGCTGATTGCCGAGCCAAGCGCTGAACTCAGTGTCGGAGGAATATCCAAGATAACTAAGTCGTAATCTTTAGGTAACTTGGTCAATAACCGCGAAAGCGCACCTTCATCTAGGTTCGCTGCTAATCGCGAATCTGATGCGATGAAATCAAAACGTTCTGAGGTTGTAACTAGGTTTTCCTCGGTCACCTTAACGTCCAATAGAAATTCGGTGATTGTAAGTCGTGGGTTTTCATACCCAAGGCGAAAGGTAAGTGGCGCCGCAGGATCAAGATCTATTAAAAGAGTCTTCTTACCAAATTCGGCAAATGCCACAGCCAAGCAGTGAGCAAGGGTTGTCTTTCCTACCCCGCCTGCCGGATTTGCGATTGCAATTACCTTCACTTGGCCAACACCAATCCCCATCGCACTTGCGCTGCTTTATATACAGGTGGTGCCAATATCGCATCTGGGATTGCGCCTAAAGTTTTACGAATCGCTTTGAGCGATACATCTGTTGCAAAATTTTGTCCAGGCAAAGTGGGAGTTCCGTAAAGAGATCTAGCCCAAGCCGGCAAAGAACTAGCGGCGATAAGTGCAAGTGAGGCCCAAGCCGGCGCCGCCGGCGTTGCAAAACGCACTGCAGTTGGGAGCGGCGGAATTGTTAAGAAGAGCGCAGCGCGCTTGGCATCATCTGAAGCGATGAGTTCAGAAGAGATTTCTAAGAAATACCTCTTCATCTGCTCAACAGTTGCAGGAACTTGTTCTGCATTTATACCGACAGCTTCAGCAAATGCCACCATTTCAGCAACATATTGATCTTGTTGCTTAGCATCTAGTGAAAGCCCAGATCGAATTGCAATATCTAGAAAAGAATCCACCATCGACATATGAACCCAGAGCAAGAGATGCGGGTCATCTAAACCAAGTGCTGTATGGATCTTTTGCACACGAGCAGATAAAGCATCTGCTTCATCTCGACTTCCAAAAGTTATTGTCGAAACATAATCTCCGGTACGTTGCAATCGGCCCCAAGCATCTTCACGGAAATTCGAATTCTTGGCTACGCCATCCATGGCATCTGGATGCAGCGCCTGCTGTAATAGCGCACGGATACCACCGATCGCCATCGCCGGATCTGAGTGAATTTTCCAGGCAATAGTTTCAGGCGAGAAAATTCCGCGCGGATCCTTTGACATATACACCATTCTATCTGGGCTTTAGTTATTTTGCAGTGAAAGCTTTTATAGCATCAACCAACATCTGAACTGCGATTGCAGCAAGTAACAATCCGGCGATTCTGGCTAGCAGTGTTACGCCAGCGTCTTTGATAATCCCCAAAATAGTCGTGGAAGCCATTAAAGAGATTGCAATCACGATATGTACTGCAACAACGGCTGCTATCAGACCAATACTCTGCGCAGGAGTTTGGATCTGCTGTACGAAGATCATTGTTGCCACGATCGCGCCGGGACCCGCTAGTAGCGGGGTTCCAAGTGGGACGAGTGCAATATTTTTATCCTTCGAATCATCCCCGCCCATATCGCGACCAGTTAAGAGTTCGAGGGAGACATATAGAAGTAAAAGTCCACCTGCTGCTTGTAACGCTTCAATTGAAACGTTCATGTACTCCAAAATAAATCGGCCAAAGAGTGAGAAGAAGGTTATTACGACAAGAGAAACCAGTGCTGCCTGCCAGGCAAGTTGCACACGTTCTTTCTTTGTACGGTCAGCGACTAGGCCTAAAAATATTGGTGTAGCACCTGGCGGATCGAGAATTACTAAAAGGGTTACGAAAGCCTGGATCGAGAAGGTAACTGCGCTAACTTCAATGACGTTCACTTTGTTACGACCCTTCGAGCACTTGCTAGTGATTCAAGGCGAGCCCATTGTTCGGGATCGGTGAGATTTTCTCCCAGTTCATTTAGTTTACCGTTACCGTGATAATCACTTGACCCAGTTTTAACTAATCCAAGTTGATCTGCGATTTCAGCTAGTTGCTCACGCTCGGCTTGTGAATGGTCTCGATGATTTACTTCGATTCCATGCAATCCAGCAGAGACTAGGTGTGTGAATGTTGCGGCTGAAATTACTTCGCCACGCCTTGATGCAAATGGGTGCGCAATAACTGCAACACCGCCTGCCCGATTTATCTGACGGATGGCATCTTCAGGCGTTGGGGCTGCATGAGTTACATAATACTTTGAATCATTATGTAATAGTTCAAGAAATGCTTCATTGCGCGATGCCACAACTTTGTTACGTACTAAGGCATCTGCCAGATGTGGCCTTCCTAAGGTTGCACCAATTGGGGTCGCAGCCATCACATCTTCTATTGAAATATTGATGCCATCTGCTGCAAGTAATTCAATCATCTTGCGCATACGTGGAATTCGGGTATCTCGAGACTCTGCCAACATATTTTGCATACTTTTATCTTGACCATCGAATAATAAACCCAACATATGCACGCTAATTCCATCAAGAGTTAAGGTTGAAATTTCGGCGCCTAACACTAAGGCCAGCGACGGGCGAAGCGCCATAACAGCCTCATCCCAACCCGAAGTGCTGTCGTGATCGGTAATCGCCAAGGTAGAGATGCCGGCAGAAAGTGCTTTATTTACCAACTCAGCGGGTGAGTCTGTTCCATCACTTGCCGTTGTGTGCGTATGTAAATCAATCATTATGTTCACTTTCTACTTATTCTTCAAGCATTACTTGAGTAGGTCTAGTGCGTAAAACGACGAGTGCGCAACCGATAAGAATTAATGCGATTCCGGGTATGACGCCAATTGGTGGGCGCTGATTCATCCACCAAATCGCTAAAATCGAACTGACAGGAACTTCGAAGAAAACGATTAAAGATACGACTGCAGGTGAAACTCGCTTCAGAACTGAGTTAAACATGGTGTGACCTAAAAATTGTGCACCAAAAATTAGCCCTAAGAGGATCCACCATTCGCGCGCGTTGAAATTCAGAAGTTCGTTGCCAGCAATTATCGCCATTGGCAGTGCGGTGATGGCGCAGAAGAAATAACAGATAGATGTGTATGCGGCTGTTTCTAAAGTTCTTCGTGCCCGAGCGCCAATTAGCATATATATAGCAGAAAGAGCGGCAGAGATAATCGCGGCTAAGTCACCAAGAAAAGCGCGCAATGAAATTTGTAAATCAATTCCAGAAATTAACAGAACTCCGCCGAAAGATACAAACATACCCAACCAAGCACGAGATGGAATGTGACCACCCGATAATTTAAGAAAGAGTGCGGCAAATATCGGCTGAAGTGCAACTAGTGCAGTGCCGGCAGCAACCGTTGTCATGCGCATCGCTAAGAAGAAACCATAGAAATGTAGCGCTAAGACAATGCCAGCAAGAATCGCCCATTTAGCGCCAGTTCGATCGATACGATTGCGTAGTGCAAAAGGCGCGGTCATCAGAGCTCCGCCGAAATTTCGCCAGAAAATCAGTGTGAGCACCGGCATTGCACTCATAGCAATAAGCGGTCCAGATGTGCCGATTCCAATAATTCCTATTCCTAAGCGAATTAAATCGGGACGCGCAGGTATTTGTGTGTGGTAATCACGATTTAAAGGCTGCGACATGACAGTAACCGTAGCCGATACCCTTAGCCAATGAAGGGAGGCCAAAAATGAGTGGCAACACAATAAACCGTGTCTTTATTGCACGCTTGGCAGGTACGGCAGTCTTTGATCCAAATGGAGATCCAGTTGGCAAGGTCCGCGATGCTGTCGCAACTTTGCGTTCTAATAATCAGCCACCTCGCATACTTGGCCTCGTCGTTGAAGTTCCTTTACGTCGTAGAGTCTTTGTACCAATTACTCGAGTTACATCTATCGAATCAGGCGCAGTTGTGATTACCGGTCTGGTAAACATGCGCCGCTTTGAATCTCGTGCCGGTGAATTGTTAGTCTTAGGTGAGTTACTCGATCGCTCAATTACTTTAAACGAAAATAACGAATCTGTAGTTGTCGAAGATATGGGTATGGAACAAAACCGCACCGGTGATTGGTTTATCAACCGCGTTCATATTATGAAAAAGGGCAGCGGGCTACGCCGCAAAGGCGCAACCTCAACTGTTGCATGGGAAGAAGTTACTGGCTTTACTCTGCCTGAACACAACCAAGGCGTCACCAATTTACTTGCCACCATCAGTAATTTACGCGCCGCCGATCTGGCTGCAGTTATTCAAGATTTAGCGCCGAAACGTCGTGTTGAAGTTGCGCGAGCCCTTGATGACGAACGTTTAGCAGATGTCCTCCAGGAAATGGATGAGTTAGAAAGAGTTGCACTCTTGGCCGAACTTGAAGGCGAACGCGCCGCAGATGTCTTGGGTGAAATGGATCCGGATGATGCCGCAGATTTACTTCGCGAAGTTGGAGAAGAACGTGCGCAAGCGCTGATTGAACTTATGGAGCCAGAAGATGCCGAAGATGTTCTGCGCTTGATGACTTATGAAGATTATTCCGCGGGCGGAATGATGACGACCGAGCCAATTGTGATGAGCGCTGACAATTCAGTTGCCGATGCATTAGCCAGTGTTCGTGCGAGCGAAGTTTCTCCCGCACTTGCCTCACAAGTATTTGTCTGTCGCCAACCGCTGGAAACCCCAACTGGCCGCTATATCGGCTTAGTGCATTATCAAAGACTGCTGCGCGAGCCTCCTTCAACGCTGCTCGGATCTATCGTAGATATAGATACCCAAGGGTTAAATCCCAATGCATCACTGCATGAAGTTTCTTCATACTTAGCTAGTTATAACTTGTTATCCGTTCCGGTAGTCGATGCCAATGATCGACTGTTGGGCGCCATAACAGTCGATGACGTCCTTGATCACCTTTTGCCAGAAAACTGGCGCTTGGACCACCGTGATTCAACTCGCGGTACCGGTCCAATACTTAATCTCAGCGACGTTGCAGGAACAGAAGTTGATCCTGAAGATATTGAATTAGATAAATCGATGGAAGAGGAGGCGCGCTAATGGCACGTGCAATCACATCCCGTAACAGCGGATTAGATACCCCGCGTGAATCTCGTCGATCACTACGCCCAAATTATGATCCAGAAGTTTTCGGTCGTTTGTCTGAGCGTTTTGCTCGCTTTTTAGGTACTGCTCGCTTCTTGGTTTACATGACGGTATTTGTTATGTCATGGGTAGCCTGGAATTCACTTGCACCGCGCGATTTACGTTTTGATGACTTTCCATTTATCTTCTTGACTTTAATTTTGTCTCTACAAGCTTCGTATGCGGCGCCTCTGATTTTGCTGGCACAGAATCGTCAAGCCGACAGGGATCGTATTTCGCTAAATGAAGATCGCGCACAAAACGCTCGGTCAATTGCTGATACTGAATATCTGACTCGCGAACTTGCCAGCTTGCGCATTGCACTCGGCGAAATGGCAACCAGAGATTTTATTCGCAGTGAATTAGAAGACTTAGTCAAAGATTTAAGTACTAAGCCCCAGTCTGACTCCAAGTAAAGAATTGCTGCGCACCATAAGTTTTTCCGCAATTGCTGTAATTGCTAATGCGCTCGGTGAATCAGGTTGCGCAATCACAATAGGATTTCCTTCATCTCCTCCAGTTCGCAACTGAGTGCTAAACGGAACTTTCCCTAATAGTGGTACTTCACTGCCGACCAGAATTGATAACCGTGCCGCAGTTTCTTCTCCTCCGCCATCCCCAAATAAGGAAATCTCATCGCTGCAATGTGGGCAAGGAAATGCTGACATATTTTCAATAACGCCGACTACTCGCTGATGAATCTGGTGTGCGATTCGCCCAGCGCGCTCGGCGACTTCTGCAGCAGCAATCTGCGGAGTCGTGACCACTAAAATTTCTGACGTTGGAATTAACTGGCCTAAGGAAATTGCCAGATCACCTGTGCCCGGTGGCAAATCAATTAAAAGAAGATCAAGGTCACCCCAGTAAGCGTCAGATAAGAGTTGTTCAAGTACTCGGTGCAGCAAAGGACCGCGATAAGCCACTGCATCTGCGCGCTCGGGTTTAAACATCTCCATCGAAACAACTTTTACACCATAGGCCACAAGTGGAATAAACATCTGATCGATTGCAGTTGGACGTTGGCCCATCAAGCCCATTAAACGTGGAATCGAATGTCCATAAACATCGGCGTCGAGAATTCCAACTCGCAGGCCACGTCGCGCAGCTGAAATAGCCAAGTTGGCAGTGAGCGAAGATTTTCCGACGCCACCTTTGCCAGATGCGATGCCAAGAACACGTGTTAGCGAATCAGGTTGAGCGAAGGGAATAAATTTTTCACGTCCGCCACGCAAGAGTTTCTTCACATTATTTCGTTGTTCCTCTGACATTACGCCGAAGACAATAGTTACCTCATCGATTGCAGCAACTTGAATAACTGCTGCAGTTATATCTGAGCGGAGTCGATCTTGCATTGGACAACCAGAAATCGTCAATAAGATTTTGAGTTCGGCTACCGCGCCATTTACTACTACCGATTCAACCATGCCTAGATCGGGCAACGGTCGATGAAGCTCAGGATCTGAAACTGTGGCAAGAGCAGCGTTAATTAGCTCGATAGTTGTCATAGTAAATCAGGATCTATCTTGGCTTTAAATTTTGGCTTTTCTTCGCCATCTTCATCTAGTGCATTGGCTATTTGCTTTTTAATAAATTTCTTTGGGTGAAGGTCTGATGGTTGCAAATCTTCAAATCCTGGCCCAAGGTTCTTGCGCAATTCGGATGTGGCAGTTTGTGACATTGTGCGAATCTTCTTAATTAACTTTGCTGCATCTACCGCCAAATGGGGCAAGCGATCGGGTCCTACTAAAATTATGGCCAACAAAGCTAGACCAAGGATTTCACCTGCGCCAAAGTCAAAGAACATTGCTTTACTTTCCGGCTTGCAAAGTTACAGTGGCAGTTGATGTAACGCTGTTGCGAATATATGTAAGGACTGCTTTGTCGCCAACACTTTTTGCGCGGATTGCCACAATTAGATCTTCTGCAGAATTAATTGTTCGGCCATCAAATTTCGTGATGATATCTCCACCCTTAAGTCCAGCTAACGCCGCAGGTCCGCCAGACAAAATTGCCTTAGCGTTCTTTGATATGAGAGCCCCATCGCCTTCATACTTCATATCAATTGAGATACCCAGAACTGGGTAAGTTGCTTTTCCATTTTTAATCAATTGATCAGCAGTCTTGCGTGCTTGGTTGATTGGGATTGCAAAACCAAGGCCTATAGAACCGCTCTGTGAACCAAATGACGACCCCAGTGTTGCGATTGCAGAGTTAACGCCAATTACTGCTCCAGTTGAATCAACTAGCGGGCCACCCGAATTTCCAGGATTAATTGCGGCATCTGTTTGAAGAGCATTAATAAATGAGTTATCACTGCCCGTTTCACCTGCAGTAACGGCGCGATCTTTAGCGCTAATAATTCCTAAAGTTACTGTTCCCGATAGACCAAGTGGTGAACCGATTGCAATTACTGAATCTCCCACAGCAACCTTATCGCTGTCGCCAAATTGAAGCGCCGTCAATCCAGTAGTAGAAATCTTTAGTACCGCTAGATCGTATGCGGAATCTCGCCCGACAACTTTTGCAACATATTCTCGGCCGTTATTTAGCATCACATTTATAACCCCCTTGCCAGTAACTGCTTCTGCAATTACATGGTTGTTGGTCAAGATGTAACCGTTACTCTCGATGACAAAGCCGGTACCAGTTGATCCACCATCTTTGGCTCTAGCTTCGATCGATACAACTGATGGAATTACACGCTTTGCAATGTCTGCAACCGAACCAGGTGCTCGTTCAATTGAACTAGCAGTTCTAGATAAATTTATAGATTGCCCAAATAAAGATCCTGACGATGATGCACCAAAGATTGCTCCGACAAGACCTGCGACAAAGGCAAGAAGTATCGCGTTGGTGCGCGTAATTAAATTCGCTCTGCCGTTCTTGCTTGCAGGAATCCACCAAGGTCCATTTGAACCAGTTGGTTGCCAGGTGCTCATAAACCCATCTTCCTACAGTTTCGTTGCAAGTAACAATCCATCACCGACAGGTATGAGAGAAGTCACCCAGAGGTCTGTCTCATTTTTCATAGATTTCCCAGCCTCGCGCAGCGCCACCGTCTTGGGATCACGTTGAGCTGGATCAGAAACTTTCTCACCGCCAAAGAAATTATCAATCACAAAAACTCCACCACTTCGCAGAATGCGATGTGCCTCGTGTATTGCAACAGGTAGGTCTTCGGGATTGTGGCGAAATATAACTAAGTCATATGCGCGATCCGCCAATTTCGTCATTACATCCATAACTGGATTTGTGATTAATCTAAAACGTGCTGCTGCAATATCCGCGCTTTGAAAGGCAAGTTTGGCAGCGTTGCTATGTTCCATCTCATCGTCAATTAATGTGAGAGTGCCGCTAGCAAGCATTCCTTCTAATACCCAAAGCGCACCGACGCCAGAGCCAGTGCCTATTTCTACTACTGATTGTGCAGAGAGAATGTGAGCCAAATGTTTTAAGTAAGCGCCAGTGCCGCAAGTTGTATCTATTGCGCCAATTTCTTCACCACGGGCGCGCGCTGACTTCTTTACTTCATCCTCTTGTATAAAACCTTCAGCATATGTATGTGGATCAATTATCATCACAGTGTTCTCAGCCATTCAATTAGTAAGCGAACACCAAAGCCAGTACCACCTTTGGGATTTTCTCCAACATCTCCTTCACTTCGGGCAACACCGGCAATATCGAAGTGAACCCAGGTGCGGTCGCCGGCAAATTGTTCGAGAAAAAGCGCCGCGGTGATTGAGCCTGCGCTAAATTTCTTCTTCGATGTAACGTGACTTAAATCTGCAATAGGACTTTCCAGCGCCTCGTAATAATCATCGACTAGCGGCATATGCCAGACTCGATCACCAGATCTTTCTCCTGCTTCATAAAAATTCTTAGCTAGTTTTTCATCTCGCGTATACATCGCTGCATGCTGGCGACCCAGACCAAGTGTCGCCGATCCCGTTAGCGTTGCGATATCAATTATGTAATCTGGATCTAAATTCTTATCAGCATAAGCCAAGCCATCTGCCAAAACTAAGCGGCCTTCGGCATCGGTGTCGAGAATTTCAACAGTCTTGCCACCGTATTGTGTGATGACATCACTGGGACGTTGCGATGTTCCGGAGAGAGCATTTTCGGCCAACATCATTAACACTGTTACGTGCACTTGCGGTTGAAAGTGGTTTAGCGCACTGATTGCGCCAAGTGCCGCGGCAGATCCAGCCATATCTGATTTCATCGCCATCATCGTGTCATAAGGACGTTTCAGAGAAACGCCACCAGTGTCAAAAGTAATTCCTTTTCCAACAATAACCACATGCTGGAGTGTGCCTATATTCTCTTTCATTCCGCGCGGATGATAAGTAACTTCCACAAAACGTGGTCCGGGTTTTGGTGAAGAATTTCCAACTGCGCGCAGCCCCCCAAATTCGGCTAACTCTTTTCCGGCCAAGATTTTTATCTCGAGGCCATTTTCGAGGGCAATCTTCTGCGCCTCATCGGCCATCCATAAAGGAGTCTTTATATTGGAAGGGGTATGAATTAAATCGCGAGTGCGAGAGATCGCGCTGGCGATAACGCTGGCATCGTCTATGACTTCTGGCTTATCTGTTGCAAATAAGAACTGTGGCAATTCTTGAGTTGTGCCAGTTTTCTGAGTCCAAATATAGGCACCGAGTTGTACTGATATTGCAAAGGCCATCAACTGATCGGGGCTGGCAACACAGATTGAGGAAATTAAAGTTGCTTTTCCTCGGCCTCTACGACCAAGGGCCGCACCCGCTTGTCGCAAAGAAGCAGTTGTTGCATCCCCCAAACCGATTAGCAGGATGCGATCTGCCTGCATCTGATTTGATGCAACCGGGATTTCAAATAGTTCTCCCGTCTTACCTGTTGCAGAGAAGAATTCGAGTTCACTACGCAAATCAACTTCAAAGAGTTTTTCTAATTTCTTTACTAAGACCGCATTTGCCCCTAAATCAAAAACTGGCTTATCACCCTCTGATTTTGCTGTAAATCCGATTGCAATTGCTGCAGAATCAGCGAGCGCAGTAACGTTTACTTCGACAGCGCTGAGCAAGGAAGCAGAATGTTTAATCGCCGTTTTCGAATTCATTATTGACAAAGGCTAGCGACTGATTGCTCGGAAAGCGCGGCTAGCCAGCCGACTTTTAGTTGAATTACTTCTTGATTAAGGCAACAGCGGCTTCTAGGGCAGCGCTGAGGTTGTTGGCTTCTTGGGGATTTAGTTCTACAACCAAACGTCCGCCGCCTTCGAGTGGAATTCTCATGACTAGGGAGCGAGCTTCCTTGGTTACTTCCATCGGTCCATCACCAGTTCGAGGTTTCATGGCTGCCATAGGGAAGACTCCTTAGTTGCGAATGATGCGGTCAAATCTTGCCACACTGATAATTGCAGAGGATAAGTATCTCGCAAATCAGGCTAGGTATGAAATCGAGTCAGGCTGGCGCCCTAGCCCAACCCAAGTAACGCGGTAATTCGCCCTTTTCCTGATGCCATAACTGCAATTACCGATTTTTCAGGCACCCCTAGTAATTTAGCAATTTCATAGCTAGGCATCGATCTTAAGTAATGCAAGGTCAAAATGATTCGCTCTTCCTCCGGCAACTGCGCCAAGGCATCAGCCAAGGAAAGGGGCGCGTTCATATACTCAAGGTTACTCGGGTCTGCCAAGCGTTGCTTTAAGGCGAGCCAGAGAGATTCGAACTCCAAGCCACATAAATGGGTAGACCACGAAAAATTTCGTGCGTGAACACTCAATTCCTTCAGACCAATTAAAGCGAGTTGAGTTTGGGGAAATTTCGATAAGTTCGAAGGCACCAGTTCCTTTAAATATCTTACCTGTATGCAAAACATCGCAGCGAACTGGTGGTTGCCAACTTGTTACAACCATCGTGTCAAGTAAGCCCACCTTTGAAAATCTTGGAAAGCTTTTATAGAACGGTCCGGTGAATGCTGAAATAGATGTGCCAACGCCTTCATTAATTTGCGAAGTCACCCAAACTTTTGTCTGCAACATCCAATCGCCTTGGCTCTCCCAATCAGCGATCGCTTTCCACGCGCGAGATCTTGAACACGGCAGTTTGACGCTAAGTCGAATTGTGTGAGCCATTTATTGATTTCCCATTTTATTGTGCTGCGATATCGAGTGCTTCATCAACGGTTCGCGCCCAGTGCAATAGTTCGCGTTGTCCCGGTTTTACAAAACCGTGCTCTTCTAAATGATTAATCAGCGTTGCAAGTGGTGCATATAAATCATATGGATCTAAAACAATCACTGGTTTATCGTGAAATTTAAGGAAGCGTCCCACCCAAATTTCAAATAGCTCTTCTAGGGTGCCGATACCGCCCGGCATCGCAATAAATGCATCAGATAGATCTTCGATCATTGCTTTGCGACTGCGCATGGAGTCAACCACATGCAGTTCATCGCATTCTTTATCTGCAAATTCGATATCAACTAGTCGTTGCGGAATTACGCCGATCGTTCGTCCGCCAGATTGGCGAGCACCGCGCGAGACGGCTCCCATCGCAGAAATATGTCCGCCACCTGATACGAGTTCCCACGAACGTGCTGCAATTGCCGCCCCCAGGTCTTGGGCTAACTCAATATATTTCTGGTCGATAGTCTGTGATGAGGAGCAATAGACGGCGATACGCATGAGCCAAAGGATAGGGGTTAGGCTTATCGCATGTCTTCATTATCGAAATCTCCATCAGGATTGGCTTCGGGCCATGGAATTGCAACTTTATCTGGCGCAACAGTTCTCGATCTTTGGTTTCCTAGCCCTTCACTTGGAGCACTAACTGGTCAACCTGATCAAACTTTAACCGCACTGGTTGGCAAAGATGATGTCCGAAAAGTAACGCGTGAGATTATTTCAATTGAAATTAACCTAGCTGTTGCACCGCAAAGTGCCGCTGATGCTTATCTACGACTTCATCTACTTTCTCACCGTTTAATTGCGCCACATGGCGCTGTAATGGATGGAATCTTCGGGATGTTAACAAATGTTGCTTGGACATCCGCTGGTCCATGCGCGGTTGAAGGATTTGAAACGGTGCGCGCTGCATTACGCGCAAAATATGGCCATGTCACGGTATTTGGCGTTGATAAGTTCCCACGTATGGTTGATTACGTAATCCCATCTGGTGTACGTATCGCTGATGCTGATCGAGTTCGTTTAGGTGCGCATTTGGCATCTGGCACAACTGTTATGCACGAGGGATTTGTTAACTTTAACGCTGGCACTTTAGGAACATCTATGGTTGAAGGTCGCATTTCTTCAGGTGTCGTGGTCGGCGATGGCAGCGATGTCGGTGGTGGCGCATCAATTATGGGAACGCTCAGCGGTGGCGGAAAAGAAGTTATTTCAGTTGGCGAAAAGTGTTTACTCGGTGCTAACTCAGGTCTGGGTATTTCACTCGGAAATAACTGTGTAATCGAAGCCGGTACATACATCACCGCGGCGGCAAAGGTACGCCTGCCAGATGGCGAAATTGTTAAGGCCGGCACTTTATCTGGGGCAAGCGATCTCTTATTTCGCCGAAATTCTTTAGACGGATCTTTGGAAGTTGTAATGCGCACCGGCACATGGGGCGGGCTTAACTCAATTCTGCATGCGAATTAATTAACTAGCCAAGGATTGAAAAATAAGCAGAAGGTAACTTACTTCTGCTTCTAAAGGTTTCACCACTTAGCGCCGCCGTTTTTCCCGTTGACGAGGTTGCTTGAATCATTGCAACCGTACCTGCTGGATTTAGAGATAACACTTGCAACGTCGCAACATCACTTAACACAAAGGCTGCTGCAATTATTGACTGGGGAATTTCTCTAGTCCAAGTTGCAAATCTCGGATTTAGCGCCACATCAACGCTGGCTGTATCCAAAACGCTTTGTGTGTAGGGAGTAGCCGTACCCCAAGCATGTTCAGAAGTTTCAGTTATGCCGCCGCTAGATGAAGAGAAATAAGCAGTGATTGGCAATCCTGCAAAGGTAATAATTTGCCCTGCTGTTGAATTGACGGCGCTTTTCCAGATTTCACCAAATTTCGGTTCGCCTTCTTTGCTATAGCCAGCAAATGTTTGATCGCTAATTGAGGCATATAAATGACAATCACATGCGGTGCGAATGCGAACCGCTTTAGCGATCGCGTATGTGCGGGATGCTATGGCCTGTGCCTGCAAAGCGGCCTGTGGCCAAGAAGAAGGAACTTCGCTTATCCCCCACAAATATTCATCTTGCAATCTCACTGAATTTATTATCTCTAAACGTTTTCCTACTAATTTATCTTTAATCACTTTAAACTGCATTTGACCGTACCGGTATCTATTTACTACTCCATTAGTCGTAACCGAAAGAATTGCTGGTGGGCCCTCTTGATATCGAGTGCCACTCCATCTCAAGGTGAAAATAGGCCCAACTGCAATCTGGGTCGTCTTAGTTCCACGAGTTGTGGAAATCGAAATCTCACCACCCCTTAGAATCACGTTGAGAGATGTCTTGCTTGGATAATTCAAAATAGAAGTCACAGAAGCGGTCTCTGAAACATCCCCCGCATACAAATTAAATGTAGCCCCGAGCGAATCGCTCTTGATTTTTGCCGAGGTAAGCAAATGCCCAATATTGACACGCAAGATTTGCGTATCAGTTGTGGTTTCTACCGAAGTACCGGTGTAGTAATAATTCAAAATTGAAGTGGCTGACTCTCCAGCTAAAGCCTTAGCGCGTGCACCAATCTGACTCATGCCCACGCCATGGCCATAGCCACTTCCGGAAAAAGAAAATTTAGCGGGAACGTCGATAGCTTGAGCTGAATTTGGAAAGCTGGAAAATAAAAACGCAATAGTTAAAGCGATTGATATTCGCTTATACATCCTCATTTGCAGCCGAGCTCTTTCCAGTGTTTGTAAATTCACGATATTGCTTGATTACTTCTGCAGGATTCCCGCGCGCTATCAACTTTCCTTTATGCAACCAAGCAACTTCGTTACAGACATCTTCGATCGTTGCCATAGCGTGACTGACCAATATCAAAGCACGGTCTGCCGTGCGCAGTTCTTTGATTCGGTTGAGGCTCTTCTCTTTGAAATGAGCATCACCGGTACTGAGGGCTTCATCAACAATTAAAATATCTGGTTGCACGGTCGCGGCAACCGAAAATGCCAATCTAGCGTACATACCCGATGAGTAAGTACGCATCGGCGCATCAATGGCATCACCTAGTTCTGAAAAATCTACTATCTCTTCAAACTGTTGATCTATTTCCGCTCGCGACATTCCGGCAGCGAGCCCACCTAGGTAAACATTTGCTCGGCCGGTCATTGATGGATTAAACCCAACGCCCAAAGCAAGAAGTGTGCTGACCGAACCATGAACTTCAACACGACCTTCGGATGGAGGAATGATTCCAGATATAACGCGCATAAGTGAAGACTTCCCAGCGCCATTTGAACCAATTACGCCGAGCACCGTGCCGTAGTGAACGTCAAAATTTACTTCGCTTAGTGCATTAATGACCTTAGTGTGTTTTTTGCCCCGACCAAGTGATTTTAAACGCGCCTTTAGCGTTGGGCGCTTATCAATAGAAGTTGTGTATGTGAGTCCAACGTTTTGAACTGATACCGCCAGTGCATGTGCAGCGTGAGTAGAGTTTTGTGAATTAGAGGCGGACAGCGAAATCACGCTCCCTAGATAAGAAGAAATATGTGCCGATAATGAAAATTGCTAGCGCCCAAACCAGGCTGTGCAGTAACGAAAATAGATCGGGAGACTGCGCGTAAACCATAACTTGCGACCAGGCATCTAATAGATAAAAAATTGGGTTTGCGATTTCAAAACTTTTTAATTTATTTGAAAGATCGCTAGCTTGATAAAGAATTGGCGATAAATATAGGAGGCTACGCGTCATATATGGCAGGAAACTTGCGATATCTCGGAAGTAAACGTTGATGCAGGAAATTAAAATTGCCATACCTAAACCCATCAAAAGTGCTACCAGAATTACCGGGATTGCCCAGAACATCTGCCATGAATAAGTTAGCCCCAGGAATGTTCGCATTACAAAAAAGACCGCCAGCGTAGGAACAAATTTAAAGAGCGCAATCACCATGGCAGAAATTGGCAACATGATGCGCGGGAAGGCGGTATTTAAAATTAAGCGCTGACCAGCCGTAATTGACTTGACTCCGCCAGTTAGACTATTGCTCACTAAATAAAATAAGAAAAGGCTGGCGGTTAGATGTCCGTACCTAGTTGAATCGCTCTGGCCACCGATGATGTAGATCAAAAGAAAGTAAACGCCCGATAGCAAAAGAGGATTAAGCACTAACCAAAGTTGGCCAAAGACTGATCCATAGTTCTGTTCGCGAAGTTCAGAGCGTGAAAACTCAGCGATAAAAGACCGACGCGCCCAAAGCGCGCGAAGGTAGGCACCAAGTGGCGGCAGACCGGCACGAAATGGTTCGTAAACTGCAACTGGAGCGCTCATATAGGTAAAGGCTACCGCAGGGTTTTAGTTGAGGTGATGAAGCCCGCACCCCAAGCGAAGTGCATAGTTGGAATAATCGCCAATAATGAAAAGTATTCGCTCACTGATTTTGCGATTAGGAGCGATGAAAGTAAAACGAAGCCGGCGTAAACCACTGCTGGCAAATACAGAATTGGGTTAATTAAAAGTCCAGAAATTACAGAGATCAGTGTTCCAACGAGAGCAGAAGGTGGCGCCAAATAGCGCAAGTTAATTGTTCCGCTATGGCTACGTGAAACCACTCGCCGCCATTTGCCATATTGAAAATATTGTTTAGCTAATTTAACTAAATTTGGCCTTGGGCGATAAGTAACGTGAAGTCTGGGATCAAAGTATATTGCTCCGCCATTTTGACGCAGGCGATAATTTAGCTCCCAATCTTGCGCTCTCGTATATCGCTCATCGAAACCACCAGCCGCAATTATAGCCTCTCGTCGAAAAGCTCCAAGATAAACAGTGTCTACTTCGCCAGCGCTGCCACCAGTATGAAAACGAGAAGCGCCAACGCCAAGGGGGCTGCGCATCGCACGAGCTACCGCTTTCTCAAATTTAGAAATTCCTTCAGCAGCCATAACTCCGCCAACATTTACAGCACCAGTTTCTTGCAAAATCTCGATAGCGAGTGAAAGATAATTACTTGGAATCTTTGCATGACCATCAACGCGGACAATTACCGAACTCTTTGATGAAGCAATCGCTAGATTTAATCCCGCTGCCGTTTTGCCGGTTGGGTTGGTAACTAACTTGACTCGGTGATCTCGTGCTGCAAGCGAGCTCGCAATTTCGTTAGTTCGATCTTGCGAAGGCCCAAGGGCGAGAATTACTTCAAATCTTCCGTGGTAATCCTGAGAGAGAATTGCCAAAACTGATTCTTCTAAATGTGGCTCTTCATTCAGGACTGGAAGGATCACGCTGATAGCCGGTGAGGCAGATAACTCGCCCAATGATGTCGACATAACCCCTCCACGCTATCGCCCAAGTAGAGTTCGTCTGTGAAATCGACTCGCGCGATACGAATTATTACATCACTGTCTGTGGGTGTTGTCGTTCTTGCCTCTGCGTCTTGGTTCGGTCTTGGGCAAGTGAGCGGCAAAATTGCGCGCATCAACGTCTTTTCCGGACTCGAAGATCGTCCTGAAAAAACATCTAAAGCACTCAACTATTTATTGGTGGGCTCTGATACGCGCGAAGGTCTAACCAAGGCAGAAATGAAAGAGCTTCGAGTTGGTTCTACCAAGACAGCCGCTGGTGGACGCTCAGACACAATGCTGCTGGTACACATCAGCAAGGATCGTAGCAAGGCTTACTTAGTATCACTACCGCGCGATAGTTTGGTTACTATTCCCGCACATCTAAGTAACGATGGCAAAAAACAAGTTCCAGATCGCCAAAATAAATTAAATGCCGCATTTTCTTTCGGTGGAGCTCCACTCCTGATTCAAACAATTGAAGGAGAAACTAATTTAAAGATTGATCATTACGTAGAGATCAGTTTTGCTGGCTTTGCTGGAATTGTTAATGCACTCGGCGGAATTGAAGTCTGTACCAAAGTTGATATCAATGACCCGCAGAGCTATTTAGTCCTTAACGCCGGCACTCATACGCTAAATGGGATTGAGGCACTGAAATATGTTCGTACTCGTGTTTTTGACGGGCGCGGCGACATTGGCCGTATGCAACGTCAGCAACAATTTATGAGTTCAGTTTTAAAGAAAGCAACCAGTACCGGTGTGCTGCTTAATCCAATAAAGATGGTTAATTTCATGAACGCCGTAATTTCGACCATAAAAATGGATGAAAATCTAAATAAAGGTGACCTCCTTAATTTGGCAAAGCAGATGCGCGGTTTATCATCTGGAAATGTGCGCACACTTACAGTTCCACTTTTAAATGCCAATGGCAACGTACCGGGCATCGGCTCAGTAGTAATTTGGGATAAAACTTTGAGTGCTGATCTATGGACTCGAATTCGCGATGATGCCGCACTTGTTGATGAGGTTAAGCCTTCACCTTCTGCAAGCACTACTGCATCTGCCAAGCCTGAATTGATAGATAAATTTAAGACTCGCACCGCCTCGGAAAATCCGTGCGGGGAAATCAAATAGAAGGTGTCATAGACTCCCACCCATGAAACTCTCGGTAATTGGTTGCGGCTATTTAGGTGCTACCCACGCTGCATGTATGTCATCCCTCGGCTTTGAAGTCATTGGAATCGATACCGATAAAACCAAAGTCGACTTGTTATCGCGCGGAGAGTTACCATTCTACGAACCAGGCTTAGACACACTTCTTGCCGCAGAAATTAAGACCGGTCGCTTAACTTTTACCACTGATTTTTCAGCAGCCGCTAGCGCTGATGTTCATTTCATTTGCGTAGGTACGCCACAAAGTAAAGATGGTCTGGCAGCAGATCTGACTTATGTTAAATCTTCAGTTGCCGCAATCGCTCCCTATTTAAAGGATGGCGCACTTGTTGTTGGAAAATCAACTGTTCCGGTTGGCACCGCACAATCACTTCATGAGTTTCTTGCAGAGTCCGCGCCTCATGCCGACCTTGCTTGGAACCCCGAATTCTTGCGTGAAGGTTTTGCGGTCGAAGATACTTTGACCCCGAACCGATTAGTTGTTGGCGTTGTAAATGATCGCGCTGAAAAGATCTTAAAAGAGGTCTACAAGCCAATTATTGATCTGGGGACTCCCTGGATCCGCGCGGACCTACCAACAGCCGAACTCGTTAAGGTGGCAGCAAACTCATTCTTGGCGACAAAGATTTCCTTCATTAACGCTATGGCTGAAGTTTGCGAAGCCGCCGGCGGCGATGTCACCATTCTCGCTAAGGCAATTGGATATGACCCACGTATTGGCAGCCGCTTCTTGCAAGCGGGTATCGGATTCGGTGGCGGCTGTCTACCAAAAGATATTCGCGCGTTTATGGCACGGGCTCAAGAACTTGGTGCAGATCAAGCTCTGGAATTCTTGCGTGAGATCGATGCCATCAACCTACGCGCTCGTCAACGCGTGATTGATGTGGTTCGCGCATGCCTATCAGAGGACTTGTCCCAATATAAAATGGCAGTTCTTGGCGCAACATTTAAGCCCGATAGCGATGATGTCCGCGATTCCCCAGCACTTGATATCTCAGCCCAATTGCAAGCAGCAGGTGCAACTGTGGTTGTTCACGATCCCAAAGGAATTGAACCTGCGCGCAAGCGTTTTCCTAACTTGGATTACGCAGAGAAAGTCGTTGATTGCGTAAAGGGCGCAGATGCCATTCTCCACTTAACCGAGTGGAAGGAATATCGCGAACTAGATCCTTCAGTAATCGGACAGTTGGTGAAATCAAAGTTCTTAATTGATGGTCGCAACGCACTTGATCGTGATAAATGGCGCGCTGCCGGCTGGCGCGTGCACGCGCTCGGTCGCTCTGACTAACTAGAGATTAGCAATGTTGCAAAGATTTAGAAGCCAGTCTTCTGGTTGCGTCGCGCAGTTAGATTCGCGCCTTTTGTCTTCGCTTCTTCATTAATTTCCTTTAGGGCGTTTTCGACTTTTAATGAAATCTCTTCATCTGATATTCCCAAGATGCGTGCTGCCAGCAGTCCAGCATTCTTAGCGTTACCAACTCCGACAGTTGCCACGGGAATACCTGCAGGCATCTGAACTATTGATAGAAGTGAATCCATGCCATCTAAATTCTTAAGTGGTACCGGCACGCCAATTACAGGCAGAGTCGTCAAGGAGGCCACCATTCCTGGCAGATGAGCGGCACCGCCGGCGCCAGCGATAATTACTTTAAATCCATTTGCTTTAGCCGCTTGTGCGAATTTAACCATTTCAAGTGGCATGCGATGAGCCGAGAGAACTTCGGCGGTATATGAAATTGCAAATGCATCAAGAACTTTTGCAGCCTCCTCCATTACGGGCCAATCAGAATCTGATCCCATGATGATCGCAACATCACTCATCTATTTCTCCGCTCATATAGTCACGTGCATGTTTGGCTATCTCGGTTAATTCTAGAAGGTTTTCTCCCACCGCAGTGACATGGCCAATTTTGCGACCCTTGCGAACTTCTTTCTTGTATTGGTGAAACTTTAGCTGCGGATTGCGCGCCATCAAGTGCAGATACGGGCGATACATATCAGACTTGTCTCCACCCAAGATATTGGCCATCACAGCAAATCCAGCAGTCATTGCGGGATCACCGAGTGGCAGATCTAAGATCGCACGTAAGTGTTGTTCAAACTGGCTGGTTCGTGAACCATCAATTGTCCAGTGACCAGAATTATGTGGGCGCATCGCTAGCTCGTTAATAAATAACGCATCACCCTTAACAAATAATTCAACTGCCATAACACCGATTAGGGAAATATCGTTTGCTATAGATAATGCTAAGTGCTGCGCTTCTTCAGCGACAACATGTGAAATAACTGGCGCTGGTGTAATGGTTAATGTGCAGATTCCCTCAGATTGCACGGTCTGAGTTGGAGCCCAAGTCGTTGCTTGTCCATGAGCCGACCTTGCAACCATTACTGCTATCTCGCAATCAAAGTCAATTAACTCTTCAATCAAGATCTGGGGGTTTTCCTTTAAGACTTCCTCAAGTTCGGCACAATTTGAAATCTTCCAGACTCCACGACCGTCATAGCCACCTGAAATCTTCTTGGCAATAAATGGGAATTCAAATGGCTCGCTGGTATCTTTTACAACACGCCACTTCGGAGCGGGATACGCAGCAAGTTTTTGACGCATTGCTGCCTTATCTTGCGAATATTGGAACGAGGCCGAACTGGGCGAAACTTTCACTCCAGATGCCTCAAGGCCCTTTATTACCGAAAGCGGAACAAGTTCGTGTTCGAAAGTTATGACATCACATTTAGCAGCGAATTCTTGTAAGGAAGATAAATCTCGGTAGTCACCAACTATGTGTGGCGCTATCTGTGCTGCGCTATCATCTGAGCTTTGCGCAAATAATAATAAATTTATTCCGAGCGCTGCGGCCGGAGCAACTGTCATGCGAGCGAGTTGTCCTGCACCGATGATGCCAACTGTGGGAAAGCGCTCGTTCACAGCGCTATCGTAGATGAAGCACATCACCAACGTTAACTTCAAAGCCATCAGCAAGGATTAAGGCACCTGATGCGGTGATCGATTGTGCAAAACCGATCCGATTTTCGCGTCCTGCGACTTCGATTTGAACATCGCAGCCTAAAGTTGCCGAAACTTTCGAGTATTCATCCATGAAGTCGCGCCCTGTATCCCAGTCTAGGAATCTAAGGCTAAATCTCTCAAGAAATTGAATCAGTATCTGATTGCGATCTAGTTGATCAGATTCTGCAATTGCAAGTGAAGTAGCCGTCGCAACAGGGATTTCTGCAAGAGACATACCAACATTTAAACCGATCCCAATGATTACTCCATCTGCTGTTGCTTGCGCAATTAGACCGCAAACTTTTTTATCTGCAATTAAAATATCATTTGGCCATTTCAATGAAACTGCAATATCTAGATCGTTGGAGATTATTTCTGACATGCAGAGTGCGGCAAGGTGTGAGAGAAATCCCCAATCACTGCGGCTGCGCTTTGGCGTGATGTAAAAAGAAAAGAGAAGGGCGCTACCTGCAGGCGCATCAAATTTTCGATCTAACCTGCCGCGGCCAGAACTTTGAAATTCGGCAGCGATAACATCGCCATTTGTTGCAACACCTGCGCTAGCAAAATCTGCCAGATCAATTTGCGTAGAAGTAGTGAGATCAACCACGCTTACCCGCCAGTATTGCGAAACTTGCGAAGCGATGATCGTCTTATCTAGTGGCGCTCTTGGCGCTGATGTGCCCACGCCTAGTACCGTAAGGGTATGAACCCAGATCTGCATACAACTTCAGGAAAAATTGAAGATCTTCGTCTACGTGTTCAGGAAGCGGTTCACGCCGGTTCTGTCCGAGCAGTTGAGAAACAGCATGCTAAAGGCAAGTTAACTGCGCGCGAAAGAATTGCTTTGCTAGTCGATGCTGATTCCTTTACCGAGATAGATGAATTTGCCCGCCACCGTTCCACACAATTTGGGATGGAGAATAATCGCCCTTACGGTGATGGCGTTGTTATCGGTACCGCCACGGTTGATGGACGTCCTATTGCGCTGTATTCACAAGATTTCACAGTTATGGGCGGCAGTCTCGGTGAAGTTCACGCCGAAAAAATTGTAAAGATCGCTGAGTTCGCACTTAAAAGCGGTATTCCATTAATTGGCATTAACGATTCTGGCGGAGCTCGCATCCAAGAAGGTGTCGCCTCCCTTAACGGTTACGGAAAAATCTTCCGGCTTAATACTCGATCATCAGGTGTTATTCCACAGATTTCGCTAATCCTTGGTCCATGTGCGGGTGGATCTGCCTACTCACCTGCCCTAACTGACTTTACCGTTATGGTTAATGAAACTTCACATATGTTTATTACTGGTCCCGATGTCATCAAGACAGTTACTGGTGAAGATGTCGGAATGGAAGAACTTGGCGGTGCTTTAACCCATAACACTCGCTCAGGTAATGCGCACTATCTGGCAGATAGTGAAGCCGATGCAATTGATTATGTAAAAGCGTTGCTTTCTTATCTACCTTCCAACAATATGGATGCATCTCCCCATCTGCCGCCAACCCAAACTTTGGAGGAGAGCGCGCAAGATGCTGCGCTTAACCATCTAATTCCAGATAGCCCAAACCAGCCCTATGACATGAAGACTCTGATTACAACACTAGTTGACGAAGGCGAATTCTTAGAAGTTCATGCTTTATATGCTCCTAATATCATTGTTGGATTTGCCCGCATTGAAGGCGAATCAGTTGGCATTATTGCTAATCAACCTTCACAGTTAGCTGGCACTCTAGATATTAATTCCAGCGAAAAAGCCGCTCGTTTCCTTCGTTTCTGTGATGCCTTTAATATCCCAATTCTTACCTTGGTAGATGTTCCGGGATTTATGCCCGGCATAGAACAAGAATGGAACGGAATTATTCGTCGTGGCGCCAAGTTGCTTTATGCCTATGCAGAAGCATCTGTTCCACTCGTAACTTTAATTACCCGCAAGGCATATGGCGGCGCCTTTATTGTTATGGGATCAAAATACTTAGGTAGCGATATCAACTTTGCTTGGCCAAGTGCGGAAATCGCAGTAATGGGAGCACAAGGTGCGGTAAATATTTTGTATCGCAAAGAACTAGCAGATGCGAAAGATCCAGAAAAAGAACGTTCCAAATTAATCTCTGATTACACCGAAACTCTCTCCAATCCATATGCTGCGGCAGAGCGCGGCACAATCGACAGCGTTATCGAACCGCACCAATCTCGTGCTTATATCACCAAGGCTTTCCGCACACTTAAAACCAAGCGCGATACTTTGCCGGCTCGCAAGCATGGAAATATTCCGCTCTAATGAAATTTACAGTTACCTCTGGCAATCCAACACCTGTTGAGCTATTAGCTTTAAAGGCAGCTTTGGATCAGCACAAAGTGCAAGATTTAAAGCCTGTAATAAAGCGCAGTCTCTTTGGAATTCCACAACTTCGCCAACCACTGCCACATCAGAAGACTTTTGGCGCTCGGAGAAAATTTAAATAATGCCTAAAGTTGTCCTTGCTTCACAATCGACTTCTCGTCGCCGTTTACTAGAAGGTGCCGGAATCACACCAATAGTTATGGTTAGCCACGTCGATGAAGAAACTGAATTTTTCAACACAATGACACCTGCAGATATGGTGATCGCGCTAGCGGTAACCAAGGCGCACACTGTGCGCGAACAAATAGACTTTCCAGCGATAATTATTGGTTGCGATTCCACATTTGATGTTGATGGAATATCTTTTGGAAAGCCCGAAACGCCTGAGATTGCCAAGGAGCGCGCACTAGCAATAAGTGGACGCAGCGGTCTATTGCATACCGGACACTGCATAATCGACACAGATCAAGGTCGCGAGATTGCAGACCGAGTAACAACCAAAGTTACTTTTTCCAAAATGAGCAGCCTTGAAATTGATGACTACATCGCATCTGGTGAACCACTGCAGGTAGCGGGCGGTTTCACATTAGATGGATTCGGATCACCATTTATTCCAGTAATCGAAGGTGATTACACAAATGTTGTTGGATTATCTATGCCCTTCTTAAGATCTGCCATGTCGCAACTTGGCTATTCTTGGCCTCAAGTTAAGGAGATGCGATGAAGCGCGTTCTGATTGCCAACCGCGGTGAGATAGCGGTACGAGTTATTCGTGCTTGCCGCGATCACGGGCTTGAAAGCGTTGCCGTTTACTCTGAAGAAGATCGCGATGCAATACATACAAAGAGTGCGGACTTTGCCTTTTCTTTAAATGGAACTACTGCGACTCAAACATATTTAGATATTAAAAAGATAATTGTGGCCGCTAAAGACTCAGGTGCTGATGCAGTCCACCCTGGTTATGGTTTCCTTTCAGAGCGTGCAGACTTTGCGCAAGCAGTAATTGATGCAGGTCTAATTTGGATTGGTCCACCACCGGCGGCAATTAGTGCATTAGGTGACAAGGTTTCTGCTCGTCGCATTGCGGCAAAAGCCGGTGCACCGCTCGTTGCCGGAACAAAAGATCCGGTTGCAGGCCATGAAGAAGTCACCGCATTCGCTAAGGAATATGGTCTGCCCGTTGCAATTAAGGCAGCTTTTGGTGGTGGAGGGCGCGGATTAAAAGTTGCCCGAACAATGGATGAAATCCCTGAACTATTTGCTTCTGCTGTACGTGAGGCCATTGCTGGTTTTGGAAGAGGTGAATGTTTTGTCGAGCGCTATCTAGATAAGCCACGTCATGTGGAAACTCAAGTATTAGTTGATCAACATGGGCACGCAGTTGTCATTAGTACTCGTGATTGCTCATTACAGCGCCGACATCAAAAATTGGTTGAAGAAGCCCCCGCGCCTTTTTTAACTGATGCGCAGAATGAAGAGCTATACCGCTCCAGTAAAGCGATTATGAAAGAGGCTGGGTACATCGGTGCTGGAACTTGTGAATTCTTAATTGGATTAGACGGAACAATCTCCTTTTTAGAAGTGAATACTCGTTTGCAAGTTGAGCACCCGGTAAGTGAAGAAGTGACTGGAATAGATTTAGTACGCGAGCAATTCCGAATTGCCATGGGTGAGAGTTTGGGATTCGATGACCCACAAATTCGAGGCCACTCACTTGAGTTCCGCATCAACGGTGAAGACCCAGGTCGCTCGTTCTTACCAGCACCTGGACGAATTACACAATGGAATTTACCAACTGGGCCTGGTGTGCGAATCGATGCCGGCTTTAAAAACGGTGACACCATCGGTGGCAACTTTGATTCGCTACTAGCCAAGTTAATCGTAACTGGCGCCACGCGCGAGCAGGCTATTGAGCGCGCTCGGCGCGCACTCGCCGAATTTGAAGTTGATGGTTTAGCAACAGCGATTCCATTCCATCGCGCTATTTTAGAAGATCCCGCTTACACCAAAGACTTTAAGATTTATACAAGTTATATTGAGAATGAATTTAACAACGAAATTCCAGCATTTGTTGCAACTGCCGCACCTGTTACCACTCGAGTAGCGGCAGAACACTTAGTTGCTGAAGTAAATGGCAAGCGCTTTGAGGTAAAACTTCATACTCCTGAACCAGTTATAAAGCGCCACCGTGCTAAAGCTGCAATGGTTGGTGGTGCAAGCGGAAATGGTCTAACTAGCCCCATGCAAGGAACGGTTGTGAAGATTGCAGTTGTAGATGGCCAGAGCGTTGAAATTGGCGATTTAGTAATCGTCCTTGAGGCGATGAAGATGGAACAACCGCTTAACGCACATAAGGCGGGCAAGATTACAAATCTCAAAGCAGCAATCGGTGAAACCGTCTCAAGCGGCACTGTGCTCTGTGACATTATTAACGCATAGTTTTATCTATAATTCCCAACCCGATTTAATCTCGTTAGGCTGTCCTGATGAACGCCGAACTGTTGGCCGAGGTACAGGCATGGATTGCAGATGATCCTGATCAGAAAACTGCGGCCCAATTAAGAGCGCTCGTTGCTGCTGATGATGAAATAACGTTAAGAAAGCATTTCTCGGGGTTCCTGCAATTTGGCACCGCGGGACTCCGTGGTCCGGTCGGACCAGGTCCCTCTTGTATGAATCGTGCAGTTGTCGGGCGCACCGCAGGTGGTATTGCCTCATACATGAAAGCACGTGCCATGACTCGCGTTGTCATCGGCCGAGACGCTCGTTACGGATCGGAAGATTTCACGGAAGAAAGTGCTCAAATTTTCGCTGGGGCTGGTTTCGAAGTCTTTGTGCTACCGCGGCCGCTACCTACTCCGGTATTAGCTTTTGCAACAGCAGAACTTAAATGTGATGTGGGTGTGATGGTCACGGCCAGCCATAATCCTCCACAAGATAATGGTTACAAGGTTTATGTTGGACCAACTGCTGACGGTATTGATTACGCAGCATCTCAAATCATCTCTCCTACTGATGGATTTATCGCCGAAGAGATCAACGCAATAACTTCTCTTGCAAAACTCCCTCGTGGGAATAATTGGACTGTACTTGGTGAAGAAATTATTACTGAATACGTACGTCGCACAGCTCTTCTTGCAAATAAACCTGTAGATCTAAAGGTCGTTTACACCGCGATGCACGGAGTTGGCACCGAGACTTTGCAACGCGTCTTCAACCACGCGGGTTTTGCAACTCTTATTCTGGTTGATGAACAATGCCAACCAGATCCAGATTTTCCAACAGTTGCTTTTCCAAATCCGGAAGAGCCTGGTGCAATCGATTTAGCGTTAGAAAAAGCGCGTGACTTCGGTGCAGATTTAGTTATTGCAAATGACCCCGATGCAGATCGTTGCGCGGCGGCGGTAAATGATCCAAAGATAGGCTGGCGCATGTTGGGCGGTGACGAACTTGGTGTAATTTTTGGCGAGTGGATCGCGCGATCCAAACCCCAGGGAACTTTTGGAAATTCCATAGTTTCATCATCTGCACTACATAAGATTGCCGCCCACTACAAAATTGATTTTCAAGAGGTTTTAACTGGATTTAAATGGCTAGCCAAGATTGATAATTTGGCCTACGGGTATGAAGAAGCGATCGGTTACGCAGTTGATCCTAAAACGGTAAATGATAAAGATGGAATTTCTGCTGCCATCTATTTGGCCCAGATTGCTAGCGATTTAAAAGGACAAGGGCTCACTTTGCTTGATCTATTAGATGAAGTCTGGGCGCGAGATGGATTCCACGGCACCGAACAGATTTCGATTCGAGTGGAAGATATGGCAGAGATTTCCCAACTGTTAAAGGGACTGCGCCAAAATCCACCAAGTGAAATCGCAGGTTACAAAGTTCGCGCCTTTGATGATTTGGCCGCGCCAAAGGATGGCCTTCCTCCAACTGATGGTTTGCGCATCTGGCTCGATGGAGGAATTCGCATAATTATTCGCCCCAGCGGAACTGAGGCAAAGTTAAAGTGTTATATCGAAGTTATAACTAAAGATGCAAAATCGGCGCAAATCCTGTTGGATAAGTTGCGTAACCCACTAAAGGAATTTCTATCATGAGCTTCTATGGAATTGTCGATGGATCAGAAAGTTCACTTAAGCACTTTCTGGCGCAACTGCCTGGCGTTGACCAAGTAGGAGCAGAGGCGCGTGCTGCGATGTTGGCAACTCGCAGCATTAAGACGTCAAGTAAGCGCTGGGCCATTGATACTGCAATCTCTATGGTGGATTTAACAACACTTGAAGGCGCTGACACTGCCGGAAAAGTTCGAGCACTTTGCTCTAAAGCAGTCAGACCTGATCCAACAGATTCAACTGTTCCTAGTGTGGGTGCGGTCTGTGTATATAACGACATGGTTGCAATCGCACGTACACATTTAGATTCAATTGGCGGAGAACATGTTCCGGTTGCCGCTGTTTCAACTGCTTTTCCATCGGGTCGCGCTTCTATGGAAGTTAAAATTCAAGATACTCAAGATGCTATAGATTCTGGCGCTGCTGAAATTGATATGGTAATTGATCGAGGTGCATTTTTATCTGGGCAGTTCGGTCTTGTCTTTGATGAAATTGTAAAGATCCGCGAAGTTTGTGGCGATCGCGCACACCTCAAGGTGATCTTTGAAACCGGTGAGTTAGTTACATATGACAATGTTCGCAAGGCTTCTTATCTCGCGATGCTAGCTGGCGCTGATTTCATTAAGACTTCCACTGGCAAAGTTGCACCCGCAGCCACTCCCCCAGTTGTCCTAGTAATGCTGGAGGCGGTACGTGATTTTTATTCGATGACAAATCATAGAATTGGCGTAAAGCCAGCAGGTGGCATTCGAAATACCAAAGATGCCATAAAGCAGTTGGTTCTAGTCAATGAAACGGCTGGTCCCGAATGGCTTACTCCAGAATTATTCCGGATTGGCGCCAGCGCATTACTAAATGATTTGCTGATGCAACGCATGAAAATGGATGATGGCTACTACGCTAGCCCTAACTACGTAACGATCGATTAACACAAAGAGAAACCCGGGAAATCCCTATGACATTCGAGTACGCACCTGCCCCTGAGTCACGTTCTATCGTCGATATCAAGGCAAAGTATGGACATTTTATCGATGGCAAATTTGTCGCGGGTAAGAACCACTTTGCAACAATTAACCCGGCAACTGAAGAGGTGCTTAGTCAAATAGCACTGGGTGGCGCTAGCGATGTAGATAAGGCCGTTGCGGCAGCGCAGAAGGCTTATACAAGAACTTGGTCAAAGCTTTCTGGAAAAGAACGCGGAAAATACCTTTATCGCATCGCTCGTATCTTGCAAGAGCGCGCCCGTGAATTTGCAGTTCTAGAGACGCTAGATAATGGAAAACCAATTCGCGAAACCCGCGATATCGACATTCCACTGGTAGCTGCCCACTTTTTCTATCACGCAGGTTGGGCAGATAAATTAGATTACGCCGGACTTGGTAAATCACCACAGCCACATGGAGTTGCCGGCCAGATAATTCCTTGGAATTTTCCACTTTTGATGTTGGCTTGGAAGGTTGCCCCAGCGCTGGCGACCGGTAACACAGTTGTGTTAAAGCCAGCCGAGACTACTTCGCTGACAGCGCTGCTATTTGCACAAGTTTGCCAAGAAGCAGAGCTACCGGATGGTGTTGTAAATATAGTCACAGGAGATGGAAGAACTGGTTCAGCAATTGTTAACCACCCTGGAATCCATAAAATTGCTTTCACTGGATCAACCGAAGTTGGCAAGAAGATAGCCCGTGCAATCGCTGGCACAGAGAAGAAAGCCACTTTAGAACTAGGCGGCAAGGGTGCAAATGTTGTCTTTGATGATGCCCCAATTGATGAAGCCGTCGAGGGAATAGTAAATGGAATCTTCTTCAATCAAGGTCACGTTTGCTGCGCGGGTTCTCGTTTAATTCTGCAAGAAGGTATCGCGGATGAGTTTATTGAAAAGCTAAAAGTTCGTATGGCTAAAATTAGAGTTGGCGATCCCCTTGATAAGAACACAGACTTAGGCGCAATTAACTCTCGCGAACAACTATTAAAGATTCAAGAACTTGCAGGCGTAGGTGATTCCGAAGGCGCCGAACGCTGGAGCCCAGCTTGCACCTTGTCAGATAAGGGATTCTGGTTTGCGCCGACAATCTTTACCGGAGTAACGCAGGCTCACCGAATTGCACGCGAGGAGATATTTGGGCCGATACTTTCCATTTTAACTTTCCGCACACCGCAAGAAGCGATTGAAAAAGCGAATAACACCCCGTTCGGTCTTTCCGCTGGTGTCTGGAGTGAGAAAGGCTCACGTATTTTGTGGGCTACACAGCAACTTCGCGCAGGAGTTGTTTGGGCAAATACATTTAATAAATTTGATCCTGCTTCACCATTTGGTGGATATAAAGAATCCGGCTGGGGCCGTGAAGGTGGAAAACATGGATTATCGGCATATTTAAAGGAGGGCAAATAAATGGCAACAACTCCCAAGAAGCCAGTCGCGCGCTTAGAGGTTAAGAAAACTTACAAGCTCTATATAAACGGTGCATTCCCTCGTAGCGAATCTGGACGCGTTTATGAAATCCTAACTTCTAAAGGTGTTTCTGTTGCAAACCCATCACTGGCATCAAGAAAAGATTTACGTGATGCCGTTGTTGCCGCGCGCGCTGCGCAAAGTGGTTGGGCAAAGGCAACGGCCTATAACCGTGGACAAATTCTCTATCGCATCGCTGAAATGCTAGAAGGTCGCGCAGAACAGCTTGCGACTGAAATATCACTAGCAACAGGTGTGAGTTCAAAAAAAGCACACGATGAAGTTCTCGCAGCAATCGATCGATGGGTTTGGATGGCCGGTTGGAGCGATAAATTATCGGCAGCCTTTGGCGCAACTAATCCAGTCTCAGGTCCTTATTACAATTTCACAATTCCTGAGCCACAAGGCGTAATTGCTGTCGCTCCTGCAGAATCTTTCTTAGCCTTCATTGATGCTATCGCTCCTGCAATCGTCTCTGGAAACACCGTAGTTGCACTTGTTCCTGGTTCTGCAGCAATCGCTGCAATGACTTTCGCTGAAGTATTAGCAACAAGTGATTTACCTGCTGGCGTTGTAAATATTCTTACTGGCTCACATGATGAATTAGCCCCATGGGCAGCATCTCATATGGATATCGATGGCTTTGATATTTCAGGTATCTCGAAGAAGAAGCGCGCAGATTTGAAAGTGGCTGGGGCTGAAAACTTAAAACGAATCCATCATTTTGAGGGTGCGCTTTCGCCAACTCGAATTTATGCTTTTATGGAAACCAAGACAGTCTGGCACCCAATCGGGGTTTAAAGTTTATTCAGCAGAAATTGCTAAGTAACCTGGCTTAATAACTTTTTCAATAATTGCTAAGCGTTCTTCGAATGGAATAAATGAACTCTTAAGCGCATTGATTGTTACACGCTGCAGATCCAAGAAAGTCCAATCAAATGCCTTTACTAGTTCGCTCATTTCATTGCTCATAGATGTTGCAGACATCAATCGGTTATCTGTATTTACCGTGATTCGAAAACGCAACTTAGCAAGATTGCCAATTGGATGATCTATAAAGTTTGCTGCCGCACCTGTTTGAATATTAGAAGATGGACACATCTCAAGTGGAATTCGGCGATCGCGAACATATGCTGCTAACTTTCCAAGACGTGGCGGCGTGTGGTTTAGATCGACATCATCGATGATGCGGACTCCATGTCCTAGACGTTCGGCACCGCAAAGTTGAATCGCCTCCCAAATAGATGGCAGACCGTATGCCTCACCTGCGTGAATAGTGAAGTGAGCATTTTCACGACGTAAATATTCGAAAGTATCGAGTTGATCGCTAGGTGGGAATCCATCTTCAGGGCCGGCAATATCAAAGCCAACTACGCCTTTATCCCTATATTTAACCGCTAATTCGGCGACTTCCTGCGATAAATTATTTTGGCGCATTCCGCAGAGAAGTGAAGTAACGCGAATTGTATTTCCTTCTGCCTGCGCCTCTTTCTCACCTACGCGAAAGCCTTCCAAAATTGCTTCGATAGCCGCCGAGATAGTCAGATCATTTTCAGTAAGCAACTCTGGCGCCATGCGCACTTCAGCGTAGACAACACCATCACGAGCTAGATCGACGGCGCACTCGCGAGCGACTCGTACAACATCTTGATGACGTTGCATTACGGCGACGGTATGTGCAAAAGTTTCTAGATATCGAACCAATGATCCTGAGTCACAAGATGCACGAAACCATTCTGCAAGTTCGGTGGCATCATATGTTGGTAACTCATGTCCAATTTCTTTAGCAATATCAATAATCGTTTGCGGGCGCAGGCCGCCATCTAAGTGATCGTGTAGCAGTGCTTTCGGCAAACGTGCAATCTGTGCAGGTGTTGGAATTTTATTTAAAGTGCTCACCCAGTAATCCGTTCTAGAACTAGTGGCAGTCGTTCTACCTGTCCATTTTCTACTATAACTATCGCTCCATCTAAAATTTCGAGCGCTCTTTCAAACCGTGCTGGTTCATCCGTGTGTAGCGTAAGAAGTGGCGCACCTTTTGTAATGTAATCACCTGGTTTAGCATGCATTTCAATACCGGCACCTGCTTGAACTTTCTCACCTTGCTTGGAACGTCCAGCACCTAGGCGCCAAGCAGAAACGCCAACCTTCATCGCATCCAGCTTGGTCATGATTCCAGATTCAGTTGCTGTGATCACGTGAGTTTCGCGAGCTGTCGGAAGTTTTGCATCTGGATCGCCACCTTGTGCACGAATCATGCGTTTCCAATGATCCATAGCGGAACCATCTTGGAGGGCAACTGCTGGATCTTTTCCAACGATTCCGGCAGCATCAATCATCTCGCGTGCCAATAAAATTGTAAGTTCAACAACATCAGATGGACCACCACCGGCCAATACCTCAATAGATTCGCGCACTTCAAGAGCGTTGCCAGCTGTTAGCCCAAGTGGAACATCCATCGCGGTTACTAGTGCGCGTGTCTTAACCCCAGCATCCAAACCTAACTGCACCATTGTGCGGGCAAGTTCAGCAGCCTTTGCGGGATCACTCATGAAAGCACCACTGCCAGTTTTTACATCCAGAATTAAAGCCGAAGTGCCCTCCGCAATTTTCTTAGACATAATCGATGACGCAATCAG
>SHVF01000015.1 GCA_009691135.1 Candidatus Planktophila sp. | reverse complement strand
CTTTGATAACTCAGGTCAAGATTGCTGTGCGCGTTCACGTATCTTGGTGCAAAAAAGCGTCTTTGATCGCTTTATGGCAGGTTTTGAAAAAGGTGTTAAGGAATATCGCGTCGAAGATCCAAACTTAGATTCTTCGCAGATGGGACCGTTGGTTTCCAAGAAACAATTAGAAACGGTTCAATCATTCCTAAATCATAAAGATGACACCGTTGCATTTACGGGCACTGCACCATCAGGTGCTGGTTATTGGATGCCGCCTACTGTATTGCTGCCAAAAAGCGTAAACGCTCGCACCTGGCAGGAGGAAATATTTGGGCCAGTTGTTTCCGTGCTGCCTTTTGAAGATGAGGCCGAAGCAATTGAGCTTGCGAACGCTTCTGATTACGGACTTTCTGGTTCTATCTGGACTAATGATCTAGGTCGCGCGATGCGAGTATCACGTGCAATCGAAAGCGGAAATCTTTCAGTTAATTCGCACTCTTCGGTGCGCTTCTGGACTCCATTTGGAGGCTTCAAGCAATCTGGTTTAGGCAGAGCGCTAGGACCAGATGCTCTTGATGCTTACACTGAAACGAAGAATGTATTCTTCGCGACTGAATAAGTTAAGCGCTACGACTTTCTAAATTTAGCGCGGCTGTAAAGGCTTCAACCACTTCTGGCTTTGTCCAAGGACGTGGTGATTGCGTAATGAAATAGTCGGCCAGAGCGTTATCTGAAAGTAGTTCTATATCTCCCGCTGTGACACCGATACTAGAAAGCACTGGGAAATCTAAATCTGCAAGTATTTTGCGGACAGCCGAAACTGCGCGCGAACCGTTGCGAGTCCCATCTGCTGCAACACCCATGGCATCTGCAACCCGCTCCATTTTCTCAGGAACAACTTTGGCTTCTCGCGTAAGTGTTTCTACAAGAACTAACCCGATAGTCAATCCATGAGGTACGTGCTTTAGGCCGCCAATTGCTTGGCCAAGTGAATGCTCAGCGGTGCAATCTGAAATATTCATTGTTAGGCCAGCCATCATGCTGCCAGCAGACATTGCAGCCCGTGCGGCTTTGTCATCACCATTCTTATATGCGGCAACTAGTGCGCCAGACATCATGCGCACTGCTTCGTAACCAATGGCATCACCAATAGGTGTAGAACATTTCGCAATGATGCCAGCAATCGCTTGAGCAAGTGCATCTATGCCGGTGTTAGCGGTCATCGTTGGAGGCATGCTGTAAGTAAGAACTGGGTCAACTAGCGCAACCTGCGCGCGCAGATTGGCATTGGCAATTCCCGCCTTAATTCCAGATTCTGGATCTGAAATTACAGATCCACCGGAGACTTCAGAACCTGTACCAGCAGAAGTTGGAATCGCAATTAAAGCAGCAGTGGGCACTGGGTAATTTGGGGTCTGGGCTTGAAATTCACGGAATGTGCAATTTAGTTGGGCACATAGTCGCGCCGCTTTTGCAGTATCGATAACCGATCCACCGCCCAGGGCGACAACAACTTCCGAGTTTGAACTTTTGAAAGCCGCAGTAGCGTCATCCACCATCGCAACCGTTGGTTCTCCTGCTGGTTTTTCGAAGATAGTTACCGTCAAATGTGAAATCGCAACTAAACGGTCAATAAGGGCCTTTGCAGCAGGATTAAATTTTTCGATTCCAGCATCGACCATCAAGAAAACTTTGCTGGCACCTAATTCATCAACTACTACGGGAAGGGCGGTAGAGATACCTTCACCGAACCTAACCTTTACTGGTAAGTGATTGTTAAAGGATTCAATCGCGTGCATGACATCTCCCGCTTAATTTAAATTGATGGAATTTCGACTCGTTCAATCTCTGCTGAGGCTATCTTAGATAGAAATCTATCTACAAGTTCGCAGCCTCGCCTATTTGAATCTGGTTCAATCGCCTTTGTTTGATCCCGTAATTCTTGGACTACGACACCTTCTGATTCAACTTCTACGCAACCGCCTTCCATGGCTAGCCATAAATCCAAAACGCGAGAATCTATTTCAGGATGAAATTGCAGACCTAAGGTGCGGCCATAAGTAAAGGCCTGTGATGCAATTTCAGTTCTGGCAATTTCTTTTGCTCTAGCTGGTAATTGCCAACGATCCCAGTGATACTGAAACCAAGGACCGGATTCAATGATTGAGTGATCATCACTCTCAATTTCATACCAACCTAGCTCCGCGCGTGGCGCTCTAGCCACCGATCCCCCAAGAACTCGCGCCATTAATTGTCCACCAAAACAGATTCCAAGAATTGGAACACCGGCGTTGTGCGCTGCTAAGACTTTTTCTATCTCAGGCTTTAACCAATTACCAATTCTCTCATCTTCCCAAGCACCCCAAGGCGCGCCCAAAATTACCAAAGCATCAAATGCCAATAAATTTGGCCATTCGACGGTGACGTTCGGAGTTAAATAGTTTGCTTCGTCAACGATCAAGAAGCGCGTAATCTCGTAACCATGTTCGGAAAATCGTTGAGAAATTGGTCCTGCTTCAGATGCATGATCATGCTCAATGAAAAGAACGCGCTTTGACATACGTGAATTCTACTAAGGTCTACTTCTGGATACGAATTGGATTTTGACCACGTGCGATTAAACGCTCAAAATGAACTTCACGCTTATCGCTAAAAGTTGCCGCTTCCTGTCCAGCCTTTTCTAAAAAGGAAACTAGTTCTTCGCGGGCAACCAAGCCATCACCTGAAAGATCGTTACGTTCAAATACATTCCAGGCCCGCAATACTGGAGTAACAACTTCTTCAATATGCAATTGCAAATCATAAATTCCTGCAAGTGCGATTTGAACTGCCTTGCGGCCAAAGCCAGGCATATTCGCTCCAGGCATATCAAAGTTTCGTACAACGTCGCTAATTGCGCGCATGGCCGCGTTTGGTTCCATATCTAACGCTGCAGAAAGAGTATTTCTATAAAATAGCATATGTAGATTTTCATCTAGGGCTACCCGCTGCATCATTGATTCTGCAATCGGATCATCTGAAAGCTTGCCGGTATTGCGATGTGAAATACGGGTTGCGAGCTCTTGGAAAGAAACATATGCAATTGTGTGCAACATATCGTTCTCATAAGGCGTCTGGTATCCCAGAGACATGTGCGCCATACGCAGATCTTCGAGTTCATACGGATCCACACCACGCGTAGCCATCAAGTAATCTCGAATCACGATTGCATGACGCGCTTCTTCGGCAGTCCAACGTTCGATCCAATTACCCCAAGCGCCATCGCGACCCATAGAGATTGAGATCTCTGTGTGATAACTAGGTAGGTTATCTTCAGTAAGTAAATTAAGAATTAGCGAATCTTGTGCAACCGGAGTCAGCCGAGAATCTTTTGCTTCCCAGGCATCACCATTTAGCGGTCCGGCGTAATCGCGACCTTCTGACCATGGGACATACTCGTGTGGGTACCAGTTCTTCTGAACTGAAAGGTGGCGTTCGAGTTCGACAGCAACAACAGGTTCTAGATCACGAATTAAACGTGCCTGAATTTTTGCTGACTCTTCGCTCATAGGTGAACGCTACGCGAGAATTGCGGTTACTGACTAGTTATAAATTCTTTTTGGCTCGTTCAGAGGCCTGTAATTCTCGCCACTTTGCTATTTCTGCATGATTTCCACTTAATAAGATCTCAGGCACTGGGATGCCACGCCATTCTTGGGGCTTGGAAAAATTTGGATACTCAAGATATCCATCAAAATTATGTGATTCCTCCGTGAGCGAATTAGGATTTCCCAGAACTCCTGGAATTAGCCTTGTTATGGCTTCAATCATTACAAGGGATGCAACTTCTCCCCCACCAAGGACGTAATCGCCAATGGAGACTTCATGGACACGAATATTTTTGGAAGTGTATTCGGCCAATGAATAGTGCTGACGCACTCGGTCATCAATTCCTTCATAGCGACCGCAAGCAAAAATTAGATGCGATTTCGATGCAAATTCTGCCGCCATCTCTTGGTTAAATCTTTTTCCGGCAGGAGTTAGGACAACCAAATCTGTATCTTCGACCATCAAGGGATCAAGGGCTTTGCCCCAAATTTCGGCGAGCATGACCATTCCCGCGCCACCACCATAAGGAGTGTCATCTACGGTGTTGTGGTTATCGCTAGTAAAAGTGCGCAGATCATGCACCTGTAACTCGACTAGACCCTTATTTTGCGCTTTACCAAGAAGTGAAAGTTGGGCTGGTGCAAAATATTCAGGGAAAATTGTGACCGCATCTATTTTCATTCTGCGACCTGACTTTCATAAATATCAGGCGGGATTACCGTCATTCGTTTTGCTTTGATGTCAACGACCGGAACAAGTTGGTGCACAAATGGAATCAAGATTTCTCCGGAGTCAGTCTTTATTGAAAGAACATCTTGGCCAGGAAGATTAAGCACTTCGCTTACCTCACCCAATAAGTCGCCATCAACTAAGTAAGCCTGACATCCAACTAATTGCAGTACGTGATAGTCATCTTCATCTAAGCTTGGCTCATCAATATCAACTTCTGAATAGAGAAGAACATCACGGAATTTTTCAATCGCATTTCGATCAGAGATACCCTCAAATCCCAGCAGCAAAATCCCATTGTGCACGCGCGCAGAAGCCACGGTTAAATCTCCGTGGCTATCTGTTTGGACTTTTTCCCCAATTGCAAAACGTTCTTCTGCTAAATCGGTGCGGACTTCAATGGTTGCTTCACCGAGAATTCCGTGTGCGCGACCAATGCGACCTACATTTAGGCGCATACCTAACAAGAGAGTTAACGAGCCTCGTCGGTATCGATGAGATCAACGCGAACCGTGCGGCCTGCAATAGCGCTTACGACTGTGCGAAGCGCCTTTGCAGTACGACCATTGCGTCCAATTACCTTGCCGATATCTTCAGGATTAACACGAACTTCTAGAGTTGTGCCGCGACGGTGAGTCTTTTCCTTGACGATGACATCTTCAGGATTATCAACGATTCCTTTAACGAGGTGCTCGAGAGCTTCGTCCATCATTGTTATTCAGCAGCCACTTCTGTAGCTGGTGCTTCTTCAGCTGGAGTTTCAACCACTGCTTCTGTAGTCGCTTCAGCAACCACTTCACTTGGAGTTTCAACCACAGCTTCTGTAGTCGCTTCTGCAACTGGTGCTTCAACAGCTACTTCCTCAACAACGACATCTTCAACTACTGGAGCAGGGTTAGCTTTAGCAGCCAACTTCTCTTGCGCCTTCTTCTTCATGGTTGTTGCGCCTTCTTTTGGCTCATCGTTAGCGGCCTTAACGGCTGCTTCGTATGCAATGCTCTTTGCAGGCTTTGGAGTTGCAAACCTGAGCGTTCCTTCAGTTCCAGGAAGACCTTTAAATTTTTGCCAGTCACCAGTTACCTTAAAGATCGCCTCTACAGCAGCTGTTGGTTGTGCACCGACTCCGAGCCAATATTGTGCGCGGTCTGAGTTAACTTCCATGATCGAAGGCTCTTGACCTGGAACGTAACGACCAATTTCTTCGATTGATAGTCCGTTACGTGCTTTACGTGAATCTGTTACGACGATACGGAAAAATGGTGTGCGGATCTTTCCCATGCGCATTAAGCGAATTTTTGTAGACAAAGAAGTATTGCTCCTAAAAAGTGTGCCGGTTCTCGATGAGTGCAGCGGGGTGCGCACCTTCAAGGCCCAACTTTGGATATGGATGTTGTGGGGGTAGAGGGCCCCTCAACAGGAGGCTAATCTTGCCATTAACGCCTGTAGATGCGAAATCCGGGCGCTATCCCTTCTCCTGTGCGGCACGTTTAGCAGGGTTGCCAGATTTGGACTTCTTCTTTGCCAGTTGTTGACCCTTTTGCCCACCGTGTTGATGGCCACCAATTGCGGCGCCCATGCCAGCAGGAATTCCCATGCCTTGTGCCATGGCCGGTGGCATGCCAGCACCTTTACGCATTTGGCGCATTATCTTTTGGGCAGCGGTGAATTTATCTACGAGTGAATTTACATCTTGAACCTTGCGACCGGCGCCGAGTGCAATTCGCGCACGCCTTGAACCATTTAAGACTTTTGGATCTTCACGTTCAAGTGGCGTCATTGACTGCACAATCGATTTAGTGCGCACAATTTCGGATTCATCAAAGTTTTCGATCTGCTTTTTCATCGCACCCGCTCCAGGTAGCATCCCCAAAAGTTTAGACATCGATCCCATCTTCGACATTGCCTCCAGCTGTTCTAAAAAGTCGGCGAGAGTGAAATCATCTCCGCGCGCGAACTTCTCTTCTAGTTTTGCTGTTGCCTCACCATCAAATGCCTTCTTCGCTTGTTCAGCCAGCGTTGCAACATCGCCCAGACCCAGGATTCGAGATGCCATTCGTTCTGGGTAGAAAATATCGAAATCGGTGAGTTTCTCACCGTTAGATGAGAACATAATGGGCTTGCCGGTTAATTTAGCGATCGAAAGCGCTGCTCCGCCTCTAGCATCACCATCTAACTTAGTGAGTACAACACCATCAAAGCCCACACCGTCTTGGAATGCTTTAGCAGTTCGAACTGCATCTTGTCCCATCATCGCATCTACAACAAAGAGGATTTCATCTGGCTTTACTACGTTTCGGATATCGATCACTTGTTGCATTAATTCCGTATCGACACCTAATCGACCTGCAGTATCGACAATAACCATGTTATAAAGTTTGGTTTTTGCGTACGCCAAAGATTGTTCGGCAACCTTCATGGGATTTCCGACTCCGTTGCCCGGTTCTGGTGCAAAAACAGGCACACCAACGCTTTCACCGACTACCTGCAATTGAGTAACAGCATTTGGTCTTTGCAGGTCAGATGCCACCAAGAGCGGAGTATTTCCTTGATCCGCGTAAAACTTTGCTAACTTTCCGGCAAGTGTTGTCTTACCCGCACCTTGCAGACCTGCCAACATAATTACAGTTGGTGGATTCTTTGCAAAGCGAACCCGTCTCCCCGCTCCCCCAAGAATCTCAATTAACTCGGTATTAACAATCTCAAATATCACTTGGGCTTGGTTGGTGCCGGACTGCAAGGTTGGCAGCGCCGCTAAAGATTTTGCCCGAATAGCTTCGATAAAAGCTTCGACGACAGTTAGAGCAACGTCTGATTCAAGGAGTGCCGCTCTGATATCAGAGCAAGTTGCATCAATATCTGAAGAAGTTATCTTGCCGCGAGAGCGCAAGGATGTAAAAGCTCCAGTTAGCTTGGAAGAGAGCGAATCAAACATAGGTGCTCATACTACGCCAGCGCTGCAGATAATCTCTTCGCAACTTCTTCTGCCCGTTGTGCAGTGAGAGGACCACCACCAATTTCGGTGACATATAAAGTGTCGATTGCCTCGGCGCCAAGTGTTGTAACAATTGCTGAGCGGATGTCAATCTGACATTTGGTAATCGCATCACCAATGCCAAAGAGAAGAGCAGGACGATCATGGCTGCGTACTTCAATGATCGTCGCATCAGTGGCTGCATCTAGGAAAGTTTCAACGGTTGGCGACGGCACTGGAATAGATGGCAGAGATGCATAATCCGCAATTCTCCGCTCAATTCGTTCTTTTAATTCTCGTGAATCTTCCAAAGCATCGGCAATCATTTGATGAATAAGATCGCCTTCAACTGTTGGAGCATACTGATTTGGGGTAACAATCCATTTCATGATCGCACTATTTTCAAAAGTTTGAGTGCGAGCTGAACGAACGTCGAAGCGGGCTAGATTTAAAACTCCAGCGACTACCGAAAGTAATCCGGGCTTATCTGGGGCAATTATTTCCACTGAAAAATCTGGGCTGCGTTCTTCGATGCGAACACGTAACTTGCCAGTTCGGGCGAAGGTGCGCTGTTCGTCAGTGAACTCTGGTTGAGTCGCAACGGTGTTATCGGCAAGGGCACTTGTTACGCGTGCAACTAGATCACTTAGCAAACTTGCTTTCCAATCACTCCACGCCGCATGTCCAGTTGCCTGGCCGTCGGCGATGCTGAGTGCATGAAGAAGTTCTAGAGTCTGCAGATCCGGAATCACTGCAACTACAGATGCGATGGTCGCTGGATCATCTAAATCTCTTCGGGTTGCTGTCGCGCTTAACAATAGGTGATGTTTAACTAAGAGTTTTAGCGTTGCAATATCTGACTCAGAGAAACCAATTCGTCTGGCAAGTGGCTCAATCAGTTTTTCACCGCGTTCGCTGTGATCTTCATGCGTCCCCTTTCCAAGATCGTGAAAGAGTGCGGCGAAGAGTAATAAGTCTGGCCTATGAACGCTTCGGATAAGTGCTGCGGCAAAAACTGCGGTTTCCACCATATGTCGATCAACGGTGTGGCGATGAAGTACGTTGCGTTGCGGCAATGATCGTACGGAGCGCCATTCTGGCAGCCAATGAAAGAGAATTTCTTCTTGATCTAAACCTTCCCAGATTCGAACCATCGGAAAACCTGCACCAATTAAGGTGATTAAATTTTCACGGGCAGTTCGCGGCCAAGGGTTAGGTAGTACTCCAACGCCATCTAGATAAGACTGCATCAAGCGTTGCATCGTGCTTGGCGAAATTGGCAACCCTGCTTGTGCTGCCGTTGCCGCAGCGCGTATCCCGATTGTAGGATCGCTAGCTAATTCAAAATTTTCACTGATAGAAACTTCCTTATGTGCAATTGTTATTCCAGGGGAAACTTGCGTTGTGCGAGGTTTCTTTAGGAATCTGCCAAGTCCATCTTTACCTCGATGATCAAGGCGATACCAAGTTGATTCTAAAAGATAATCCACAGAACGCGCTGCTTGTGCGACTGCGCCCATCAGCGCATCTGCATCAGAATAACTCAAAATTTCAGAGACTTTATCCTGTTCCTGAAAAAGTAGGCGATCTTTATCTCGGCCTGTAACTATATGTAGCGCCTCGCGCACGTTCATCAGAATTGATTCAGCACTGCTGATATGTTCAAGCGAAACAGTCACGGCGCCACTTAGTGCAACTGCGCGAAGGGCAGTGATATCGCGCAAGCCGCCTCGCGCCTCTTTTAAATCAGGTTCGAGTAAGTAGGCAAGCTCGCCAGCACGTTCGTGGCGATCGGAAAGAGATTTACGAAGTTCTGCAAGTCGCTCGCGCGATCTATTGCGCCAATCTTCAATAGCATCATGCTGCACCGCTGCAACTAAATCTGGATCACCGCAAATTAATCGGATATCCAATAAACCAAGTGCAACTTTTAGGTCATCTGCTGCTGCATCTCTGGTTTCAGTGCGTGTACGCACCGCATGATCGACCTTAAAAGATTTATCCCATAGCGGGTAGAGAACTTTATTTGCTAAGTCAGAAAGATCCTTTTCATCAATCCGACCACTGTGCAGAAAGAGAATATCTAAATCAGAACCCGGAGATAGCTCACCGCGGCCGTAACCACCGACCGCGGCGAGTGCTACACCTGTTACACCGGTAAAGAGTGAGTTTAAAAGACGATCGCTCTCATTTGATCGCTCTCGCCGCTCACGTGTACCCATGCAACTATCTTACTTATTTACTGCTGATGACTTAGAAGGTAGCGATCTGGAGGTTAGATCGCATCCGTCCCGCGTTCACCGGTACGGACTCGGACGATTGAATCAACTGGCGTTGTCCAAACTTTTCCATCACCGATTGAACCTGTTGATGCTGCCTTAACGATCACATCGACGATCGCTGCAGAATCTTTATCATCGACTAATACCTCAAGACGGACCTTCGGTACTAGATCAACGGTGTATTCGGCCCCACGGTAAACCTCAGTATGTCCGCGTTGACGTCCGAAGCCACTGGCCTCAGAAACTGTCATCCCAGTAACACCTGCTGCTTGCAGCGCGTCTTTTACTTCATCTAACTTAAATGGCTTCAAGATGGCTGTAATTAACTTCATAGCAATGAACCTCCACGTGATGAGCTTGTCATTTCATAAGCAGTTTCAGCATGTTCGCTGACGTCAACGCCTTCAACTTCGGCATCTTTCTTCACTCGGAAACCAATTGTCTTTTCAATAATGAAACCGATGATCAATGTGGCAAGGAATGAGTATGCAAGAACGAGTCCTACGCCAAGTGCCTGCTTGAGAAGCAGTGTTGTACCACCACCGTAGAACGCGCCATCGAGACCAAGGCTGTTCACAACCTTTGTTCCGAAGAGTCCAATTGAAAGTGATCCCCAGATTCCACCAACCAAGTGAACGGCGACCACATCGAGTGAATCATCGAAGCCAAGTGCGTATTTTATACTGATAGCAAATGAGCAAAGGGCTCCAGCCACTATTCCAATTACAACTGCAGCCCATGGAGCAACGAAGGCACATGCTGGGGTAATTGCAACTAAACCTGCAACCACACCAGATGCTGCGCCAAGGGATGTGGCGTGTCCGTTGCGAATTTTCTCAACTAACAACCAACCAAGAAGTCCGCTGGCTGCGGCAACTTGTGTATTCATAAATGCCAAACCTGCGGTTCCATTTGCAGCAAGTGATGATCCAGCGTTGAAGCCAAACCAACCAAACCACAAGAGACCTGCGCCAAGCATTACCAAAGGCAGGGAGTGAGGGCGCATTGCTTCTTTGCGCCAGCCGACGCGCTTTCCAAGAATAAGAGCTAGCGCAAGTGCAGCAGCCCCAGCGTTGATGTGTACCGCGGTTCCACCTGCGAAATCTTGTATACCTTTTCCAGCAAGGTAACCGGTACCAGTGACTGTGTCGCCAACTTTATTACCGAATGCAAACACCCAGTGTGCAACTGGGAAATAGACCACGGTTGACCAAACGGCAACGAAAACTGCCCAGGCGGTGAACTTTGTGCGATCTGCAATAGCTCCCGATATAAGCGCGGGTGTAATGATTGCAAACATTAATTGGAACGCTGCAAAAACAAGAACAGGAATCGGATAAATCCCACCGTTGTTGGTGAAATCATTTACAACTCCCCCGAGACCGGAAAATGAAATATTTCCATACCAAGGCGAATCTGCTTTATAGCCAAATGCAAGTTCAAAACCATAAATTACCCATAAAACACTAACGATTCCGATCGTAATCATTGACATCATCATCATATTTAAAACGCTCTTTGCGCGAACCATGCCACCATAAAAAAATGCTAGACCTGGAGTCATCAAGAGAACGAGAGCAGTACTTGCCAATACCCAAGCGGTATCACCTGAATTCAGAACAATCTCTTCCATTAGTTTCTTCTTTCACTTTAAGCATGAAACCTCGCCGTTGAGATGGGGCAAAGATGCCAATAGCGCGTTACAAGGGTTCGGTTTCTAAGTTAAGACGGTGTCACAATATCGGCCTTAGTGTTACGGCCTTGTTACGAAAAGAGTGGATTTAATCCGAGATCAAGCCCGATAAGTAAGATGAGGGTTCAAATAACGCAAAATCGGTATCGCCTTCGCCTGTACCAATGAATTTAATAGGGATATCCAAAGCGCTCTCGATCGCCAAGGCAACACCGCCACGCGCACTACCATCGAGCTTTGTAATAATTAATCCAGTTACCTCAACTGCTTCGGCAAATATCTTAGCTTGCGCAATTCCATTCTGCCCAGTGGTTGCATCTATAACGAGCAGTACTTCACTGACAGCAAGTGTTTTCTCTACTACTCGTTTTACTTTTTCTAGTTCAGCCATTAAGTCACTCTTATTATGTAGGCGACCAGCAGTATCAATAATCAAATAATCTGAATTTAATTCTTTGGTGCGAGTAGCCGCATCAAATGCGACAGATGCCGGCTCGGCACCTTCTTTGCCTGCAATAACATCAACACCGACACGCTTGCCCCAAGTTTGTAATTGATCCACTGCTGCCGCGCGAAACGTATCTGCAGCAGCCAGAACTACAGAATTGCCTGATGATTTTAAGTACGCTGCAAGCTTGGCAACTGAAGTTGTTTTCCCAGTGCCATTTACGCCAACCACCATCACAACGGTGACATCATTGCTCATTATTAAATCGCGTGGCTTAGCGCTCAAGTGGCTATTTAGAATCTGAGTTAACGAAGCAATCGCATCGTCACCCTTAATTGATTTGGCGCTCCGAATTATCTCAAATGTAAGAGTTGGACCAAGATCTGCTCCAAGAAGTTCAGCTTCAAGTTCTTGCCAATCTTGCGGATCCGCAGTTGATTGACCCTTTATTTTTGCAACAAATTGGCTAAAAATTCCCACAGAACACCGATTTAACTAGGCTGATTCAGAATCACGCAAGCGTTGCGAGATGACTTCAGTTACACCATCGCCCCGCATGGTTATGCCATATAGAGCATCAGCGATCTCCATCGTGCGCTTTTGGTGAGTGATGATGATCAATTGTGAACTCTGACGGAGCTCTTCCAAAATTACCAAAAGTCGACCAAGGTTTACCTCATCGAGCGCTGCTTCAACTTCATCCAGTACATAGAAAGGACTTGGGCGCGCCTTAAATATTGCAATTAGCATTGCCACAGCCGTTAGAGCCTTTTCACCACCAGAAAGAAGTGAAAGACGTTTAATTCGCTTTCCAGGTGGACGCGCTTCCACGTCAACACCTGTGTTTAGCGGATCATCTGGATTGGTAAGAATTAGTCGGCCATCTCCACCTGGGAACAATCGCGCAAAAATATCTTCGAAATGCTTGGCAGTTTCTTCAAATGCATCCATGAAGATTTGCTGCACGCGATCATCTACTTCCTTGATGATGTCGAGCAGATCTTTCTTGGTGCGCTTTAGGTCCTCTAGTTGTTCGGCCAAGAATTTAAGGCGCTCTTCTAGGGCGCTATATTCTTCAAGAGCGAGCGGATTGATCTTTCCAAGCAAAGAAAGTGAGCGCTCGGTCGCAGCCAAACGCTTCTCTTGCTGGTCGCGACGATATGGAATTAATTCGGTTGCAACAATTTCGCCTTCATCGGTTTCAATAAATGTTGGCACATCATTTTGTGGACCATATTCATTTACTAGAGTTACAGTGTCAACGCCAAGCTCTTCTACGCATTTAGCTTCTAGCGCTTGGATCCGCATACGTTGTTCGGCGCGCGCGATTTCATCTTTATGTACTGAAGAAGTTAATTGTTCAAGAACCGTGGCGAGTTCGCGACCACGTGAGCGAACACTAAGAGTTTCACCTTCACGATCAGAACGCGATGCCTCCAGGCGAGCACGTTCTGTCGCAGCCTTGGCAATGGAACGTTCAATATGTATCAGCCCTTCATAGGCCGCCTCGGCAATACCGGAAGAAATAAGAGCCCCGCGTGCACGAGCCCCGCGACGCGAAACGGCGCGCTCTGATGCTTCTCGCTCTGTATTTGCCGCATCCTCTAAAGTTTTTGCGCGAGCTGAGATTGAATCAACTCGCTCTTCACTAGTACGAACTGCAAGCCTGGCTTCTACTTCTGAGGTGCGCGCAAGTGAAACTTGATTGCGTAAATTCTCGGCGATGGTGTGATCTGGTTCGGCAATATATCCATGCTGTTGTAATTGAGCGGATGCAATAGATACTTCATTCTCATCGCGACCTTTGGCCGAAGTTGCCTCTGCGATTGCCAGATTCAGCCGTTCTACTTCAGCCGATGCCGATTTCATATTCTGGCCTGAGACCGCAAGTTGTTCAGTCAAGGCTGCAATACGAGCGTCAGATTCATTTAACTTAGCGAGAGCTAAATCAAATAGCCCTTGCTTAGAATCAACTTCACTTTGCGCTATGACTATCTCGAACTTCAAGCGGTCGCAGGTATGCGAGATAGATTCTAACTTCTTCGTTAGCTCTTGGACCAGCGCGTTGATTTCAATTAGCGATGTGGAGGATGCAGAACCGCCACGAGCACGTTTAGCGGTTATGACATCGCCATCTCGAGTTACGACGGTCAGCGATGGGTTTGTGCGAAGAATACTTTCGGCATCGCGCGCACTTTCCACGACAACTGTCGTAGACAGAAGCGAAATCAATAGTTCAGAAATATCATTTGATCGGACATGTGCAGTAAGAGAGGTAAGTCCTGCTGGGATGGAGGCTGCAGATGTAGAACCGGGTTCGTAAACCAAGACATCGGCTTGACCTAAATTTTCACTGCGCAGAGTTGTGAGAGCGCTAACTGCTGAAGTTAGATCGCGAACAACAATTGCATCTGCCAGCGAGCCAAGTGCGGCAGCGGTTGCTGCTTCCCATCCGCTGTCGACCTGTACCAGCGAGGCTATAGTGCCGAGAATTGAAAGTCCACGTGAATCTTTAATGAGCGCTGCACCGCCATCGCGTGATTGCGAGGTGAGTTGCATCGCCTCCAGCTTTGATTCAATCGCATTGTGTTCACGATCTGCAGCACGTTCGGCATCAATTAGGTTATTTAAATTCAACTTCGCAGAATCCAGTCTCTGCTTAGCAACTTCAAATTCAGAATCCAGGCCAAGTTCGCCAGCATCTGCGCCAGCAATATCCATTTCGAAAGTTGAATACTCGCGTTGCGCGCTTTGCGCGCGAGCCTGCGCTTCATCTCGCGCCTTTGTTAAACGGGCAATTTCCTCGGCTATGGCATCAAGGCGTGCGGCAAGTGATTTGATGTGGCCCTCTTGACGCGCAGTTCCTTCGCGTTGGTCGGCAATAGCTCGCATCGCCGCAGCAATTTTATCTTCTTCAGCCTTTAGCGATGCCTCTGCAGTTGCAAGTTCTTGTGTGGTTGCAGCCAGCGCACTTCGTGAGTTTGCCACTCCGGCGCGAAGTTGTGCCTCTTCAATGCGAAGTGCCGCAGCTTCTAGATCAAGAGCATCTGGATCTCTGCCAGCGCTGCGCGCTTCTGCGGCTTCTTCGGCTAGAAATCGTGAACGCTCTTGGGCAAGTGATTGCGTGCCGCGAAATTTTTCACGCAGTGCACTAAGTGAATAAAAATTCTCCTGTGCTGCAATTAGCAGTGGACTTTCAAAGGCTGTCTGCGCATCAAGTGCTTCTTCGCGCAGGCGAATCTTTTCAACTTCATCTTCAACTTGTGAACGTCGCTCGCGCAGCGCTGTCTCGTCGGCTACTTCGGCGTCTAGGGTTTTAGAAAGTGTTATGTAGTCATCAGCAAGTAAGCGCAATTTGGCATCGCGCAAGTCTGCTTGGATCGTTGCAGCTTTTTTAGCAACTTCGGCTTGCCTACCAAGCGGGCGAAGTTGGCGACGCAGTTCGACAGTCAAATCCTGAACACGCGCTAAATTAGCCTGCATAGAATCTAATTTGCGAAGTGCCTTCTCTTTACGTTTGCGGTGCTTGAGCACACCTGCTGCCTCTTCAATAAATCCGCGACGTTCTTCGGGTGTTGCCAACAAGATCGCATCGAGTTGGCCTTGACCAACGATTACGTGCATTTCGCGACCGATTCCAGAGTCGCTGAGCAGTTCTTGAATATCTAGAAGGCGGGATGCTTCTCCGTTAATCTGATATTCACTTTGACCGTTGCGAAAGAGTATTCTTGAAATAGTAACTTCTGTGTAATCAATCGGAAGTGCGCCATCGGTGTTATCGATTGTTAAGGAAACTTCTGCGCGTCCTAGTGGCGCGCGTCCACTTGTTCCAGCGAAGATGACATCTTCCATTTTGCCGCCGCGAAGTGATTTTGCGCCTTGCTCACCCATTACCCAGGTAAGGGCATCAACCACATTTGATTTTCCAGAGCCGTTAGGGCCAACGACACAAGTAATGCCTGGTTCTAGGCGAAGGGTCGTGGCTGATGCGAAGGACTTAAAGCCCTTGAGCGTCATACTCTTTAAATACACGGCGTAAACCTACCGTTTAGGTGACGCGTTTATATACGCGACTCAAGTGAAGTACTACTTGAGGGTTGCCAGAATTTCAAATGCTAAACGGGCCGCCGATTGTTCGGCTTCGCGTTTGCTCTTACCAACACCTTCTGCAACCACTTCCCCTGCAATTAGCGCCACTGCAGTAAAACTCTTGTCGTGGTCAGGTCCTTCTTCGGTTACTTGATATTCAAGGGTTCCCTTACCAAGGGATGAAACTAATTCTTGTAGCGCGGTTTTTCCATCAAGACCCGCACCTTTAGCCATGGCACTTTCTAGCGTCTCGTTAATTAGTGCGCGAACAACTGTTGTCGTACTGGCAAATCCGAGTTCCAGATAAATTGCGCCAATTAGCGCTTCTAGAGCATCGGCCAATAGTGAATTTTTATCGCGGCCGCCGGTTACCTCTTCACCCTTGCCAAGACGGATGTATTTACCAAGATCTAGTGTGCGCGCAATATCTGCGAGGGCTCGCATATTTACAATGCCCGAACGCAGTGGTGATAAACGTGATTCATCGAGATCTGGATAACGCAAATAAAGTTCTTCGGTGACTATTAATCCGAGTACGGAATCACCTAAGAACTCAAGACGTTCGTTGGTTTCTTTTGCACCGCTTTCGTAAGCGAATGAACGATGCGTAAAAGCTAACTCAAGCAATTCGGGAGAAAGGGAGATCCCAAGTTGCGAAGTTAGAGAAGAGTACAGATCAGACCTCAAGTACCTGACGGCGGTTATATGTTCCGCAAGTTGGGCAAGCTGTGTGGGTCAACTTTGGTTGCTGGCATTGTGGGCATGCTGCAAGTGATGCTGCAGTTGTCTTCCACATGCTGCGGCGTGAGCGTGTCTTCGAGCGAGACATCTTTCGCTTTGGTACTGGCACGGTAATCGTCCTTAATCTCTGCTGACCTCAGGCACTCTGTGCCAAGGATTACTGCTAATGGAGGAAGTATCCCTTATTCAGGCGAATTCTTAAAATCCAAGCCTTGCAGCCCGGCCCAACGAGCGTCAATTGCTTCGTGAGCATGGTCTTGCGGCAACTTCTCCCACTTTTCACCACAGTCTGGACAGAGACCTAGGCAATCCTTAGAACACAGAGGATTAACCGGCAGATCCAGGACGATCGCATCTCTAATTGGAATCTCAAGATCCATAACGCTGCCATCTAGGAATAACTCTTCATCGCTGGCTAGATCATCTTCTTCTATCTTGGCAGTTTTTTTGCCACGCTTGCCACTTTTATCTGAAGTTGGTTCATAGCGATAGAGCTCTTGAATTTTGCGCTCTACTTCAATTTCAACTGGATCTAAGCAACGAATGCATTCACCTTTTGCGATTGCAAATATTTGCGCACTTAGCAAAACACCTTCTGTGACAGATTCCAGGCGCATATCTACTTCTATGACATCCCCTACCGGAACAGCGACGAGGGCAATACCTACCGGTTCTAAAATCGATAAATCTAGTTGGTACTCCTTCATCTCCCCCGCTCGGCGAGGTAGTTCGTGAGTATTGAATTCAAATACCTGGGATGCACGGCTCATGGGAATTATGTAGGGGTTACGTATTCGATTTAAATTCGATTATTTATCGTCGGCGAGTTGTGAAAGTACATCTTTATCGTTGGCGCCATCTAGTCGTTCGCGGCCACGAGAGACTGCATCCATGGTCTTATTTAGAATAACTTCCAAGGTAGCAAGGCGCCCATCGATATAACTTTCTACTTCGGCACGTTCGTCAGCTGCTAGCACGCGCGCATCGTCGAGAATTCTTCGCGCTTCATCACGCGCAGCCTGCACAATTGCGGTCTGTTCGATCATACGAGCAACATCTTCGCGAGCCGTAGCAATCATCTGCTCAGAACTAGAGCGACCCTCTTCAATTAATTTCTCACGCTGGGCGATTATGTCTTCGGCACGATACAGGTCTTGCGGAAGCGCTTCTTTAGCGCCATCTAGGATTTCTAGAATTTCACCACGGTGCACAACGCAAGATGCCGATAACGGAACTCCGCGAGCTTCCTCGATAAGAGTAATTGCGGTACTTATTTTCTCGATTGAATCCATTTTTTACTTCCCCGCTACTCGTACTTTAAGTGCATCATTTACGATGCTTGGAACCATTGAAGAGACATCGCCACCGAAATGTGCGAGTTCTTTAACTATAGATGAAGATAAAAATGAATGTGCTGGTGCAGTTGCCATAAACATAGTTTCAACACCAGTTCCTTGTAAGTTTATCTGTGCCATTTGTAGTTCATAGTCAAAGTCGGTTACCGCACGTAAGCCCTTGACAATCGCCTGAATTGAATTTGCTTTGCAATAATCAACCAGCAGTCCATGCCATGAATCAACCTTCACATTTTTAAATTTTGAAGTGGTTTGGCGGATCATCTCCATACGCTCTTCTACTGTGAAAAGACTTGCTTTTGTGCGATTAGCCAAGACAGCGATAATAACTTCATCAAATTGCTCACTGGCGCGCTCGATAATATCTAAGTGCCCGAAAGTGATGGGATCAAATGACCCAGGGCAGACGGCACGCTTCATGGAGTAAACGCTAGCAACGATTAACCGGGTTATCCATTCTCAGGCTCAGAATCGGCTGGTGCGCCATAGAAAATGCTCACTTGTCCATAGTTCTTTTCACGGACTGATATATATCCATCTGGCCAAGATATTTCCTTCACTCTAGAATTTCGCTCCACCGCAATCAAAGCTTGCGGATGCAAAAACCCACCAACTTGCAGTTGAATCAAAGTTTCTATTACATCAAGGCCATCGATTTCATACGGTGGATCAATATATATAAAGTGATAGGGCGCAATTGCTGGATCTTGCAAGAAGCGATGAACGCTCATGCTATATAAGTGGAAGGTGCCAGGGCACTGGGCTGATTTTATCGCCTCATAGTTGCTAGCAATACTTTTCTGCGCCTGTTCATCTTTTTCGACTGCGTGAACTAAAGCAGCCCCACGAGATAAAGACTCGAGTGCGATCGCACCGGTTCCTGCATATAAATCCAGAACATTTAGCCCATCGAAGTCACCAAATTCAGAGGCCAAAGTCGAAAAAAGTGCTTCGCGAGCCCTATCCGATGTTGGTCTTGTAGATGAGGCAACAGATGCGATATTTCTGCCCTTGGCACTTCCGGCAATAATGCGCATTTTAATCAACCCTTATCTATAAATTCTGCGGCAGCATCTGCTTGCAACTTTTTCAGTTCTTCTTTGAGCAAAGGATAACTAGATAACTGCGGATCTTGCGCCAAAAGTTCTGTGGCGCTTTCTCGAGCACTTTCAATTAGCGCTTCATCACGCAGAACTCGTAGCAAGCGCAGATGTGAACGCGAACCTGATTGGGTTGCACCTAGTACATCTCCTTCGCGACGTTGTTCTAGATCAATTCTGGATAGTTCAAAACCATCTTGTGTTTTCGATACCGCATCTAATCGCTCCCGCGCAGAACTTTCTGGTTCAGCACTTGTTACTAAAAGACAGAGTCCGGGAGAAGTTCCCCGGCCAACGCGACCACGTAACTGGTGAAGTTGTGAAACACCGAAACGATCGGCATCCATAATCACCATCACCGTGGCATTTGCAACGTCTACGCCAACTTCAATCACCGTGGTTGAAATCAAGACATCAATTTCACCTTGCGCGAAGGCCTGCATGGTCGAGTTTTTAACTTCGCTGCTCTGGCGCCCGTGTAAAGGGGCGATCCGTAGGCCCTTTAGGGGCCCAGACTGTAATTTCGGACCCAGATCTTCAACGGATGCAATATCAGGAGATGGCTCACCGTAGAGAAAATCTAAATCAGCATCCTCTGATGTTCCCGCCGAAATACGTGGCGCAACTATATAGGCCTGATGACCCAGCGAGATTTCTTCACGAATTCGCTCCCACGCGCGATCTAGAAATGTTGGTTTTTCAATTGTTGGAACCAGGTGCGTCGTAATCGGTTGTCGTCCAAGTGGTAGCTCGCGCAAAGTTGAAACATCTAAATCTCCAAATACCGTCATCGCTACAGTTCGTGGAATCGGCGTTGCAGTCATTACCAACAAATGAGGTGGATTCACTGCCTTAGCCTTTAAAGCATCTCGTTGTTCAACACCAAAGCGATGTTGTTCATCTACAACAATTAAACCTAGATCGCTAAAGGTTACAGATTCACTTAATAGCGCGTGGGTTCCAATCACTATTCCGGCATCACCAGATGCCGCCATTGCCAGCGCCTCCTTTCGCGCTGCCGCACTTTGCGATCCAGTCAACAGTGTAACTTTTGTCGCGATTTCAGTACCACCAAGCATTCCACCTTGCGCCAGCGGCCCAAGCAATTGTTCAATTGTGCGCAGATGCTGCGCCGCTAAAACTTCAGTTGGTGCAAGCAAAGCCGCCTGTCCCCCACTGTCGATTACCGCCAACATCGCACGAAGTGCCACAACAGTTTTACCTGAACCAACTTCACCCTGCAGTAATCGATGCATTGGATATGGCGCTGCCAGATCAATTTCGATCTCTGCACTAACTTGCACCTGTCCAGGTGTTAATTGCCACGGCAATGAAGCATCAAAAGCGGTAAGAATTCCCGAACTCTTGGGCAGGCGTGCAACCGCCTTTAGCTCGCGCAGTTCAGCTCTTCGCTCAAGTAATAACAACTGCATCAATAGCGCTTCATCAAAGGTTATGCGTGCCCGTGATTTATCTGCGCTGTTGAGATCGACTGGATTGTGGATTTGCACAATTGCTTGTTGCAGAGACGGATACCCGCGGTCATTTAAGATTTTTTCAGGCATAAAGTCAGCAATTTCATCGAGAGCACCGATCGACAAATTAATACACTGCGCGATTTTCCACGACGGTAACTTCGCGCTTGCCGGATACATCGGTAGGTACTTACCCGCAAATTCGGCTACAGCTGAGTCAACATCATTTCCATCTGGAATCATTTCGTAATCCGGATGTGCTAATTGGCGCTTTCCGTTGAATACGCCGACTTTGCCAGCAAATAGCCCTTGTCTGCCAACCCGCAAATCTTTTTCGCGCCACGCTTGGTTGAAGAAGGTCAATGACATTTTTGCGCTGCCATCTGTGACAATTACTTCAAGAATGCTCCCCTTACGGGCATGTAATTTTCGACTAGATGAGCTAAATATTTCAGCAAGTACGGTTACTTCATCGCCCTCTTTAAGTTCTGCGATATCGCTGAGTTCGCCACGAACTAAGTATCTGCGGGGGTAATGGTGGATCAAATCGGCAATTGTTTTATAGCCAAAAGTCGTTTCTAGAACTTTGGCCGTGCGGTCACCTACGATATTTACTAATTTGGAATCGAGGCTGGCCATGCCGCCTATTCTCGCGTGAATTTCTCCGAATTAGCATCAGGATGGCCTTCTTGATACTCTTACGCCTTGTTCGACCACCTGGCCGCAGTTAGGGCTGAGGTTAGAAATCTAGAAATTAACGCGAATTTAAAAGGAGTTCTGCTGTGGCATCAACATGCGATATCTGTGGCAAAGGGCCCGGCTTCGGAAATAACGTTTCCCACTCTCAGGTAAAGACACGCCGTCGTTGGAATCCAAATATTCAACGTATTAAGACACTCGTTGGCGGAAGCACCAAGCGTCAAAATGTTTGTACTTCTTGCCTTAAGGCCGGCAAAGTAACGCGCTAATTAAGCGCTCTTACTTCTTCTTATAACCGGCTGGGCAAGTTGGCTTAACGCCAGTCACCTTCTTTAATACATTTGCCTTTAAGCAAGAAATTGTCGTTGGCTTGGGCGTCGCCTTTGGCTTTGGAGATGCGGTGGTTCTAACAGTTCCCGTCGCGGACATATTGCTATCGGCTGATTTAGAAGAAGCCATCACATCAAAACTCGGATTTAGTGAAATATCTAGCATCGGATCTGGGAATTCAAAACCGAATACTTGAATAATAATTCTACCGTTCTTCACAGCCACAGCCTTAGTCGCAGCCGTTGAACCACCTTCCGTTGTACGTACCGACACAACTAGTGCAGACACCGCATCTTCAACTTTAGTCAGCCCCCAGAGCGCTAACGCATCAGCTGCTGAGATTGTCGCGTAATAGAAACCTGTATTAACCGTCTTTCCATCTGGAGCCAAACGTGGCGCAGACGCTTTATAACTTAGCGATTTGGTCGTGCTATTCCATACTGGTGTCGAAAGTTTGCAAAGTCCATTTGAACCAACATAAACCTTGCCACTTCCACCTTCGAATGAGAATCCCAGCGGATCATTGGAGGGAACCAGAATTGATTGGAACTGGGTTACTAGCGCAGATGAAACGCCTGCAGTACCAGTGCAATCCTTGGTGCTTTTAGCTTGAGGGACTTTGACTGGGTAACCTGTAATTTCAAAGAGACCTGCTTGGACATCAACAGTTGCCTCAGTTGCTATTCCGTACGTTACGCCGACTTTAAAGTCAGAAATACGTAACTTCACTGATATCGCAGCATCTGAGTTCAAATTAACTGGCGTTGTCGTGCTGGTAGATAAGGCCGCTAAGGAAACTTTATTGCCAGGTGAATAAGTTGGTTTAGCATCGAGCATTATCCAAGGTACAAATTCATTTGCTGCTTGTGCTTCTATATAAAAGCCATCGTAATTTTCATTTGCAAAGGCGACATCTGCGGTCCAGCGACCTGGAAACTCTTTGCCGGCTGCCACGTTATTTGTATTTCCTGCTGCTGCACCTGCTGAACCCGTTGCAACCCATGAAAGTGCAATTGCCTTCGCACCCGATGGTGTGATGCTAACTGACTCGATGCAATACGCACCACCGCCGACAGAACAAGGAAGCAACGCACCTTTAGGAAGTGTGATGCTTGCATTTGCCGCGGAGACGCCAGCTGTTACGGCTGCAATCGCAAAGATCGCAGAAGAGACACTGGCCAAAATAGAGGTGCGTTTCATGTCTTAAAATTATCGCCTGACCAATATGTAGGCAATAGCAACGCACTGAATTTCAGGTGTATAAATAAAAATAAAAAACGGTTATGGGTGCATAAAAATGCCATACCTTAATTAAAAATGACGCCAAGCGCTGGTTTCTACCCCTGTAGGCAGATTTTGGATGCCTGCGCCAGCGACAACTTCTCCAATCAAAATTCCTGGCAGATCTACCCCGGTTGCCAATAGGACGTGATCCTCTCCCCCTGCAAAAATCCATTTCCAAATATCCATCCCTATCGCGCGAGATAGCGATTCAAGTTCAACGAATTCAGAGCATAATTGAATCTTAGATAAATCAAATTTAAAGGCAACCTTTGAACTATCCGCCATCTGTTTCGCCTGAATTACTAGAGCATCGCTCACATCACACATCGATGTTGCCCTAGTTGCATCAAATTTATAATCAATTGTTGGATTCTTATATTCACGTACAGCTACAGCATGCGAATCGGTTGCTGAAATCAATTTTGATTCCATAATCGCCAATCCAGCTGCTGACCAACCGGTCAGCGAAG
>SHVF01000014.1 GCA_009691135.1 Candidatus Planktophila sp. | reverse complement strand
TGGCGGACAAGATGTATTCGTTCACTACTCAGCAATCCAAGGAAACGGTTACAAGTCCCTTGAAGAGGGTCAGTCAGTTTCATTCGAGGTCGTACAGGGTCCAAAGGGTCCTCAGGCCGATGCAGTGAACGCTAACTAATAACACTTAGATTACGAGAAATCCCCCACCTGCGAAAGCGGTGGGGGATTTTTTTATTTACTTTTCGGTAGCGGAGGAATCTCACCGTTCTTGAGTAATGCGGCAGCAACATCCTTAGCTGGAGATAAATCTTTACCCAAATTCCAAGCTTCTAAATACTTCCACGGAGATACGATTCCTCGACGTACCCACCAAACATTTTCTTGCGTTGGAGTTGGCCAAGAAATTCCAAAATGCAGGTGCGGCGCGGTACCGCGAGCACTGCCACTGGATCCAATCTTGCCAAGTATTCTTCCTGCTTTAACAGAAACTCCGGGCTGAATTGAAGCAACTACCGAACTTAAATGCGAACCGTAATAACGCACACCATCTTCGCCAATTACAGATACATAAAGCCCGCCACGATCGATTCCAAGATTGGTCTTACCGCTCCAGTTATCCACACGATTTACTTCATCAATTACCCCATTTACTGGTGAGACAAACTTGCAACCTTTCTTTGCCTCAATATCAGTTGCCGCATAGTCATGATGGGCTTTTACATACTTAACCGCACAATCAGGCACTGGAAAAATATAATTAGGTGCAGCGTTGGCTGGGGCGGCGGAGATAAGAACCAACACAAATGCCAGAATTATTTTCAAGATAGAGCCTTTCGATCAAGTCGCGCTGTTACCGCCATATGCGGAACAGTCAACGCCCAAACAACAACAAGTGTTACCCAAAGGAATTGATCATCTAGTGAATCACCACGGAAAATTACTATCGCTGCAGCAACGACAAAGGTTCCGATCAGCGCTGGCGTTCCAGGTAGAACTGCCTTTATGAAAGCGCGCCGTGAATTTCCTTCTACAAATGCGGCTTGCGAACTTGGCAGAGTCAGCGTCAGCCGCGCGGTATGGCGCATGGCATGCCAACAACCGAAGTAGACCGCAAATGCCACAAGTGGGGGTGCGGTAACTGCCAATAAATAAAGCAAAACCAGATCAATTGCCTCACCATCGCGTCGCTTCTGAACCAAGCGCAGCAGCACAATTGCGGTCAACACCATTGTCCAGAGCATCAGATCGTTATTTAAACCTTGATGCCAATCTAAAAGCTCTGGATTTACTTTCTCAAGGGCAGAATTGCTTTTCTCATTTACCAACGGAATAACTACTGGCAGCGTTCCTGCCGCAGCTGCGTATAAATATTTCTGGAAAGGTTTTTGGTCAACGGATCTGCGATCGATCTCAGAGATAAAGGCAGCATCGCCAATACCAAAGTGCACAGCACTCATCACGACCACACCAATAAATCCAATTACGTTCCAAGTTAAAAGTGCAACAACCGCGGCAATAGCCACAGCGACATAAACAAGAATGAATACCGCCATCTTGGCTGAACTAGTCCGGGGTAATGTGACTAAGTGATCTAAGGCGCCATGTGGAATTCCAACGGCGAGTGCAATCAAAGCCACAACTACTTGCCAAGTTATGTCACTGCTTTCAATTAATTGCGCAAAGATGAAGGAGAGTACAATTGCAAAGCCAATGGCCAATCGAGAAAGCTTTCTGACCTTAAGGAAAAGCTCAAGTTCCAGATCTGGCACGAACTCCCCCATTTCCTGCTAATTAATTACTTTATATCTGTAACACTACCAAAGCATGAGGTGCGAACTGGGTTTACGCGTGAGAGAATTTACCCGTGCAAAAATGGAACTACATGGCGATGTTGATCTTCACCGTCTGCGGATCTTTTTGGCTTGAGGTTTTCTTAAAGATCGGTGTTATACGTCGAATTAAACGAGTTGCGTTGAGCGTCTTGCCAATTAGCACCTTATTTTTAATTTGGGATGCCTATGCAATCGCACAGGGGCATTGGTTCTTTGACCGCAATCAAATGTTAGGAATCTACGGTCCATTTAACATCCCACTCGAGGAATTCCTATTCTTTATCGTCGTTCCAATGGCAGCGATCATGACTATCGAAGGCGTAACCACGGTTAAACCTCAATGGCGCAAGGATGAGTTCGGGCAATGATCTATAGCGATATTGCAATTACCGCCTTTGCCATTGCTGTCATGGCAGATCTTTTCCTATTTAAAAACTCACTGCTGACTCGTCCTGCCTTCTGGACATCGTATACAATTATTTTGCCTTTTCAATTACTCACAAATTGGTGGCTTACTTCAAAAAATATTGTTATGTATAGCCCCGATGCAATCGTTGGGCTTCGCATCTTCTCCGCACCTGCCGAAGATCTACTCTTTGGTTTCGCGCTCGTCTTAAGCGTGATGGGAATGTGGGAATTTTGGGGTCGGCGTGGAATGCAGCAGGATCCGCGCCCTAATAAGAATAAAGGTGGAAAAAGTAATTGAGCCAAATCGGATTTCTTTTTGATCTAGATGGCACCTTGGTCGATTCCCAAGAAGCAGTCATGAATTCTTGGATCACTATGGCCAATGAGGCCGGAATTCCCTTGCAGGCACTTGCTGGTCATCACGGTGTTCCTGCAGAACAAACCATAAGAAATGTGATACCTGACCGTGAAGAAGCCGAAATTCAAAAGTGGATTCGCCGCGTTACTGATTTAGAAATCTCAGATATCGAAGGTGTACATGCAGCGCCTGGCGCCCTTGAACTACTTGCCGAACTCAATGACCGCGAGATTCCTTGGACGATCGTCACTTCTTGCACAACAGATTTAGCAATTGCTCGCACTCGTGCAGGAAAAATTCCACTTCCGGCAAACGCCGTTACTTTTGAACAAGTAACTCGTGGAAAACCTTTCCCTGAGCCATTTATTCTTGGTGCAGATCGCTTAGGTCTACAAACAGATCAATGTTGGGCAATTGAAGATGCACCAGGCGGTGTCACCTCCGCAAAAGAGGCCGGCTGCACTGTCGCCGGAGTCTTAACGACTCATACTCGTGAAGAGTTGCTCCATGCAGACCATCACTTGGAACATTTAAATCAATTACTTGGTAAGGCAGGTCTTTCAGTACAGTAAAGTTCGCCTCAACCCCATCAGGGACGGTAGCTCAGTTGGTTAGAGCCCCGAACTCATAATTCGGTCGTCGTCGGTTCAAGTCCGACCCGTCCCACCAAAGTTTTCCAACTAATACGTAATGGTTACTGCGCCCCCAGATTTAATCGATTCCTCACAAGCGATCGCAACACCTAGCGCCTGGCGAGCAGATTCAGGCGGACAGGGATTGGCAATTTTGCCTTCCGCTAATTGATAAAAAGCGGCAGTTTCTGCGGCAAACGCTTCGCGAAATCTTTCGATAAATCCTTGATATCTAATGTCTGCAAAATTCAACTGACCATCTATGTCATGAATTGGCGTCTTGCGATTTAGGCCGACTGCAAGTGAATCCTTGGAGCCAAAGATCTCTATGCGAACATCGTGTCCCACCGGATTGTGACGTGTCCCTGTTATTGCCACCTGGACGCCACTGGCTGTTGATAGCGAGATAAGTGAAACATCTGCATCATCATATTTGGCATACTGCTTATGTTCGCGGACTGCTTGGGTGGCATAAACTTTGGTAATCTCGCTTTGAGTTATCCATCTGATTAGATCAAAGTCATGAACATGTAAATCACGGTAAATACTGCCACTTCCTTCGATAAACTCGAGAGTAGAAGGCAGATGATCATGAGCATACATATGCATTGCATACAAAGTTCCAACTTCGCCATCAGCGACTAACCTAGCCACTTTGCTAATCGGCGGATCAAAGCGTCGTTGAAAACCTACTTGTATCTGCGTTCCATATTTCTTGCAATCTTCTATAACCAAATCCGTATCTTCGACAGTTAAAGAAATTGGTTTCTCACAAAGGATTGGCTTACCTAACGGAATTAGGTCATCTAATAATCCAATATGTGAATCAGTTGCGGTGGCAACAACATAACCATCAAATTGCGAGTTTTTAATGCCAGAGATGTCACCGTGTAGGCAATAAAATTTATCCGCTAGCGTCTTTGCACCTGCCAGAGTTCGATTAAAGACTGTCACTTCTGCGCCAACTTTTACCAAATCTTCGGTTCGTAACGCCCCCATGCGTCCGGCACCAATAACCGCGATTTTCATTTGGCGCTTGATCTCCCGCTTCCACGTTGATAGGTCTGCACTATATAGTTCGTATCAATAAATCAGAAGATCTAGAGCAGGTTAACCTCGAAAAGGATTGTGAAATTCATGCAACTCGACCTGATTACCGTTGGTCGAATTAGTGTTGACCTCTTTGCAGAGCAGATCAATACATCCTTTAGCCAGCCTCAAACTTTCCATAAATCAATCGGTGGCTCTCCAACTAATGTGGCAATTGCCGCAGCAAAGTTAGGGCACAGCGCCGCCATAGTTACCAAGGTTGGAGTCGATCCACTCGGGCAGTACGTTCTAAACAAATTGAAAGAATTTCGCGTAAAAACTGATTTCGTTAAAGTGGCAGAGAGCGGGCTAACGCCAGTAGTTCTTGCTTCGCAAGATCCGCCAGAGGATCCAAAAATTATCTTCCATCGCCAGCCCCACGCACCCGATACTCAATTAACTGTTAGCGATATAGATCCGGAAACTTTGTTAGCTGCCAAGATTTTCTGGGTGAGCGCTTGCGCACTCTCGAGCGGTGAAAGCGCAAAGAGTGCCATCACTTGGATGCAACAACGTGGGCGTAAGCAAGAATCAATTATTGATTTAGATTACCGACCTTCATTCTGGCCTAACGTCGAGGCAGCAAGGGCTGCAGCACAAGAGGCGATTGCAATGTGCACGATTGCAATCGGAAACATTGCAGAGTGCCAAGTCGCACTTGGAACCTCTGATCCCCAGGAAGCAGCGACTGAACTTCTAAAACGTGGCGTTCGTATAGCGATCGTGAAGATGGGCAGCGATGGAGTACTTCTTGCCACAGAAAGTGAGCGCATCATCATTGCTCCAAGGCCAATAAAATTAGTCTGCGGGCTAGGTGCCGGCGATGCTTTCGGTGGCGCGCTTGTCCATGGCTTACTTAGCGGGTGGGATCTAAAACAAATAGGTGAATTTGCCAACGCCGCTGGTGCCTATTTGGCTTCTGAGTTAATGTGCTCCGATGCCATGCCAACTATTGAAATTCTTAATAGCTTTATCGGCACAGGAGGTAAGCGGTAATGACACTTGATCGTAAACGCTATCTCGAGCTAATTGATGCAAGGATAAATAGCCCGGCATCACTTCAAAAAGCCTTAAAGAATCGCGCGCGCAGAACAGTTGCAGGTAAAGACGGCAAACTGATGTTACTTGCAGCTGATCACACAGCGCGCGGAATAATTGCGGCGGGAAATAATCCAACTGCAATTGCTGATCGTTACCTATTGCTAGATAAATTAATTCGCGGCTTAGCGGTTGCCGGCGTGGATGGCGTAATGGCTAGCGCCGATATCTTAGAAGAGCTTGCTTGGCTTGGAGCACTTGAAGAAAAAGTAGCCATTGGCACGATGAATCGTGGCGGAATTATCGGAGCTTCCTGGGAGTTAGATGATCGCTTAACTGCCTATGATGCCGAACATATAAAGAGTATGGGGCTAGATGGTGGAAAAACTCTTTTGCGCATTGATGAGACAGACCCTGGAGTTGCACGAACAATTGAAATGGTCGCTCAAGTAACCACACAGTTGGCAGATCTAGAACTTGTTTCGATGATTGAACCACTTCCCTATATGAAGAACGCTGAGGGTAGAGCGATACTAGATCCTTCTGAAGAGAAGTTGATCAAGGTAGTTTCAATCGCATCCGGTCTAGGTTCATCTTCGGCATACACGTGGCTAAAGATTCCAGCGCCTTCTAATCCAGAAAAAGTTGCTGCAGCAACCAGTTGTCCAATTTTATTATTGGGTGGAGATCCGGGAAGTAATTGGGAAGAAGTCTTTGCCAATTGGGAAAAGGCGCTGACCGTTCCTAATATTCGCGGCCTAGTTCCTGGTCGCGCGCTGTTGTACGGTGACGATCTAGATGTAGAAGCTGCCGTATCTCGCGCCGCAAAGATCGTTAGAAAAGGTTGATGATGAGCTGGTACAAACCTGCTGGAACTTTAGCAACAGAAGAAGCAGAGATTTCATTAACGCCAAAGGATGCGCAATGGGAATTCTGCGGTTTCTACACATATGACTTTATTAAAAGCGCTAAAGTAAAAATTGAGCTGCAAGGGCGAGAAGCGATATTGCTTCCACTATCTGCTCAAGATGTGAAAGTGGAGGTAGATGCTCAGTCCTTCACCTTGAAGGGTCGCACTGGTGTTTTTGCAGCGGTCTCAGATTGGATCTATCTTCCGGTTAATTCATCGGTAAAATTCTCTGGAAAATCTGGCGAAGTAGCGTTATTAACTGCTGAAGCAAGCGAAATATTCCCAGTTTGCTACACGCCGGCCGAAGCAGTTTCTGTCGAAGTTCGCGGCTCTGGTAAGGCAACGCGTCAGGTTAATAACATCGCAACCCCAACTAGTTTTACGGCATGCCACAAAATTCTCGTCTGTGAAGTCATTACTCCAGGTGGAAACCTCTCTTCTTGGCCTCCTCACCGCCACGATAAGTTCTCAGGATGTCCCACAATTAACGAAGAGGTTTATTACTTCCAAATCGGTAAAGAAGGTTCAGATCACGGTGATAGTGAAGGCGTTGGTTTCTTCCGCGTTTACACAGTCGACGGATCACTAGATGAGACGGTAACTATCCACGATAAAGATACCTACGTTGTCCCGCATGGTTACCATGGGCCATCTATCGCTGCACCTGAATATCCAATGTACTTTTTAAACGTTATGGCCGGGCCGGCCGCCGAACGTAGTATGGCTTTTTGTGATGACACAGCACATCATTGGATTAGAGATTCATGGAAGGAACAAGTGCAAGATCCCCGTTGTCCAGTTACTTCAGCCCAAGGCAAGGTTAAAAAATGAAAAAAGATATTCGCATTGCAGTTCTCGGTCTTGGCTGGATGGGGCAAGCGCACTCTCGCTCTGCTCTACGAATCCCTTCACTCTTTCCTGGCCGTGGTTTTCAACCAATCTTGCAAGTTTGTGCCGATGTTGATCCCGCGCGGCAAAAGAGTGCGGTAGAAGATTATGGATTTGCACGCGCCACAGGTGATTGGATGGAGGCTGCAACAGCATCCGATGTTGACGCAGTTTGGGTAACTGCGCCAAATATGTTGCACCTACCAATGATTGAAGCAGCAACTAAAGCGGGTAAGGCCGTCTTTAGTGAGAAACCAATCGGTGGCAAACCAGAGCAAACCGTTCAGGCATATAAATTAGCCAAGAGCGCTGGCGTACCAACTGGAGTCGGTTATAACTATGTTTGGGCTCCTCTTGTTCTGCATGCAAAGAATTTGATTGCCAGCGGCGCCCTGGGAGAAATAACTCATTACCGCGGACGTTTCTTAAGCATGTATGGAAGCGATGAACTTGGCTTACTTACCTGGCGATTTAAATTAGCCGACGCTGGCTATGGTGTATCCAGTGACATCTTGAGCCATAGCGTTTCCATGGCGCAATTTTTAGTCGGACCAATTTCTGAAGTAGTTGGAATGCAAAACACTACAATTAAAGAACGTCCTCTTCCAACAGGAAATGCTGGCCATTATTCACGTGGTGCGGCCAGCGATCCAAAAGGTGTTGTCGAAAATGAAGATTTCGCATCCATGCTCTGCACATTCGCTAGCGGTGCAACTGGAACTTTTGAAGTTAGCCGCACTGTGGTTGGGCCAGAGAGCCAGAACGCCTTTGAAATATATGGAACCAAGGGTTCGCTCTTGTGGAATTTAGAGAAGATCAATGAGTTGCAATATTACGAACTCGGAACCTCACTCAATACCGGATACACCACCATCTACGGTGGTGATCGCTTTCCATTCCATGGTGCCTTCGTTCCGGGACAGGCAAATGCAATTGGCTTTGAAGATCTAGTTGCGATCGAAGATTATGTATTTATGCAATCAATTGTTGAGGGAAAAGCTTTTGGCCAGAGTTTCAAAGAAGCGGTAGATGTCGTTAGCGTGCAGCAGGCGCTAATTAACTCTTGGACCTCGCGCACCTGGGAGAAAGTCAAAGATTTAAGTCTCTAAACCAATCCAAAGATTCTGGATTTGCAAGTGCACCCACATTTGCATTTGCAATTTTGTTAATTTCATTTGCTACAGCGATTTCTACTAATTTGTTGCTTTTGGTTCTTGGGAAATCTGGCGCTTGCATAATAAGAGCCGGAACATGGCGTGGGCTGGCTTTCTGCTTTAACGCTAACTTAATTTGATCAATCAAGCTTTCGCTAAGTAGCATGCCGTCGTCCATCTTCACAAAGAGAACTACCCTAGTGTCGCCTTGCCAGTTCTGGGCTATCGCAAGTGATTCAACAATTTCAGAAAATTCCTCAGTGATGCGATAAATCTCGGCAGTTCCAATACGAACTCCTCCGGCATTTAAAGTCGCATCCGAACGCCCGTGCATGATGTATCCACCTTGCGCCGTTGCCTCTACAAAATCCCCGTGCGTCCAAACGGCCGCGAATCTTTCAAAGTAAGCAGAACGAAACTTGCTTTTATCTGGATCGTCCCAGAAATAAAGCGGAACTGAAGGAAAAGCGTTACGGCAAACTAATTCACCTTTAACTCCAACTGCTGCAGGCTGGCCATCCTCAGTGAAAACTTGAACATCCAAGCCCAATGCAGGACCTTGAATCTGCCCGGCATAGACCGACAGATTGGGAACTCCGAGCATAAAACATCCGCAAATATCAGTTCCCCCGGTGATAGAGGCCAGATGAATATTCGCTGAAATATTTTCATAAATATATTCAAAGCCTTCGTGGCTAAGTGGTGATCCAGTTGACGCAATCGTGCGCAACTTACTTAGTTCGTGCGTTTGTTTTGGCTGTAATGATAACTTGCGAATCGAATCTATATATTTGGCAGAGACTCCCAGAAAAGTAAGTTCGCTCTGCTGCGCGATATCAAATAAACGTTGTGGGTTAGGAAATAACGGATTGCCATCAAATAAGACAATACCCGCACCAGTTCCGAGCCCCATGAAGAGCCAGTTCCACATCATCCAACCGCAGGTTGTGTAATAGAAAATATTATCTGTGGGCCTAATATCCAAGTGATACTTCTGTTCGCTTAATACCTTTAAGAGTACTCCCGCTGCGCTATGGACAATACATTTTGGTTTACCAGTTGTCCCAGATGAAAATAATATAAATCCTGGTCGATCAAACCCACCTGGAATTGATATCTCATGGCTTGGATTACAAGTTGCTATCCAATCACCAAAGCTTAAATAAGGAGAACCCTGAGCGCCGATGGCAATTACCTTTTTGAGTGTTGGTAGTTGCGAGACGATCTCGGTGATCTTTTGAGAGCAATCGATTTCTTTACCGTTATATTGGTAATTAGTTGTCACCAGTAAGACTTTGGGTTGGATCTGTTCAAGCCGATCTAATACGGTGGCAGTACCGAAGTCAGCCGATGTGCTCGAAAAAATAGCACCAATCTTGAGAGCACCTAGCGCGAAGAATATAGTTTCAGAAACATTTGAAACTACAGCCGAGACAACATCACCTTCCTTTAAACCAATTTCTTGAAAACCAAAAGCTACTTTATTAGCGATATCACGTACTTGACCACGTGAGTACTCTCTCTTTACTCCAGATTCACTTATCTCAGTAATGATTATTTGATCATTGCTACCTTTTAGTAACGTATCCGAAATATTTAAATGCGCACTAGGGAAAAACTTACTCTCCAGAAAGCCGCTGCCAATGACGCCTGGATCGCCCAGACTGCCAATTACGCTGTTATCTTCAAATACATAACGCCAAAAAAGTTCTGGATTTTTAATTGACCATTTGTGTAGGCTCTGAAAATCGCTAACTTGGGCATACTTTTGCAGCGCTTCAATCTCCAAATTATCCGTAGGTGAAGGAGCCCACAACGCTCGTTGCATTACTTAGAAGCGATCCAGGACTTCATTATTGAACAATTTTACTTGATTAACTTCTTTATGACCAGTGCTTTAAGGACGACCCATGACCTCAAATGCACGGTCAAATACTTCGGCAAATGCGATTGAATCAGAATGTGGCATTAGCCAGCCTTGTCCCCCGCGAATTCGACGTGACATCGAATCAGCCATTAATTGATAAGGATCGCAAGCAGCAAAGTTTTCAACAGTGATCTTCCCATCGATCTCAAGTTCGAGGGTGCTTGGTTTATTGTGTGAATTAAAGGCATCGTTACCGGTCAATGAGACACGACCCTTGGTACCAATGACATCAAAATAAAGTTTGTTTGGTGTGTTCATTGAAGTAAGTGCCTGGGCATGCGCACCACCAATATCGAATGATGTCGTGACTGTTTCATCACAACCACCTGGATGCCACTTAACTTCAGTTGCAATATTGCTAACTGCAGCAAAATCCATCAACCAAATCGGCGCCGCAACAGAATATGGCCCAAGGTCATAAAGTCCGCCGCCACCAAGTTCGTGAATGGCTCGGATATTGCTTGGATCAAGGCCATCGTAAGTAAATGCACTGCGAATATCTTTTACTTCACCAATCAAACCTGAGTCAATAATTTCCTTAAGGCGAATAGTGCGGGGATGCCAACGATTCCAACTAGCTTCCATAAAGATAAGTCCAGTTTCATTTGAAACAGCAATTGCTTCTTTTAATTGTGCAAGGTTCATCGCTGCTGGCTTTTCACAAAGTACATGTTTGCCGGCGCGCATCGCTTTAATGGACCATTCAATATGAAGTGAATTTGGGAGTGAGATATAGATTGCTTCGACTTTCGGATCAGCAAGTAACTCGTCATAATCTGTGTAAACCAAACCGAAAGGTGAAAGTGATTTACCACGTTCGACATCCTTAGAGCCAACGGCGTAAATTTCACCATCGTTTGAATTTAGAAGCGCTGGATAAAGCGCCAACTTAGCAATGTAACCTGCACCAATAAATCCCCAGCGTACTTTTTCCATGTCGGTGAGAGTACTTGCAAAAATTGGCAATCTCCAATTAAACGTTCGAAAAGAGTCATCAAAGGCCAAAAATAGTCATACCATCGTTGGTTTTCTCTTTTAAAAGCGTTAAGTGTTCCGACAATTCTTGATACAGGAGAACTGGCAAAGCTATATAAAGATCGAAGAATGAGTGCTAGCACTAAAACAATAAAGTCAGCCCCAGTCAAGAGAAAGTATTAAGAGAAATTAAAAGTTAGGCACAGTAGTACTCTTAAAGTTGCTGCACCTGTTGCATTTATTTATAACTTATCTGCCGCTAAGGATACCTCTATGTCTATCGCATAAATTATTGGGTTTATTCCCAAAGTAATTAGAGAAATTATTAAATAAGTTATCTCCATATTCTCATTTCACTTATCTTTCATTGCGCGCGTGTTACTTATTAGGGCTACGGTTAGTAAGTGCCCAATTTAGCGACAGTACTCGTAGTAAGTGATGACGCATTTGAATTAGCAACTCTAAGTGCTGCGCTTCGTTTGCAGTCAGTCAATGTTGTCGCAGAAGCACACACTGAAGAAATTGTAGAAAACCTTTATAAATTCTTATCTCCAAGTGTTGTTTTAATTGATTTGCAATTTGCCGATGAAGAAGCCTTAGCACTAGTAAATAAATTCCGCAAAGTAAATCCCGGCCTTGGCATTGTCTTGATGACCGCATGTCCTGATCTAAGACTTCTCGGGCTTTCGGAAAAGCAGATACCAGCCGGTTCTCAAGTAATCTTAAAGAAATCAGTGGCGGATTTGACGGTAGTCAGCCAAGCAATTACAAATTCGATTAAGGCAGTTTCTGAGAAGAAAAAGATGTCGTGGATTGATAACCGTGGCTCACTTCATGAAAATGCATTCAAGTCAATACTTAGCAACTTCACCGATATTCAGATCGAAACTTTCCGTTTGGTGGCCAGAGGGCTAAGTAACTCAGAGATAGCTAAGGTGCGCTTTGTGAGTGAGAAGTCTGTAGAACAGATAGTTGCTCGGATTGCACAACATTTAGGTATTACACCCGATAGATCACGTAACTTGCGAGTTGTTTTAACTGGCGAATACTTCAAGTGGATCGGCTCACCGCGCCACTAACGCGAAGTAAATATCCAAACCTAGTAAAGTGTGCAACATGAGCGCGCCACTAACTTTGCCTGAAATTCGCGGTCGCTGGAACGATGTTTTAGATCATCTAGAAAGCCATGATCGCATTGCCTGGATTGCCTACTTCGATGCTCGCTTAGCTGATTTCGATGGCCACACCTTAGCTTTGGATTTTTCAGATGCGCGCAAATTCGCTGGCGGACATGAGTATTCACCAACCAGAAAAAAGTTGCAGAATTCACTCAAAAGCTCAATCACTCACATTCTTAGCATTATTGTAGAGATAGAAGAGCTAGCGTGAAAAGAGTTGCTGTAATTTTGGCAGTCAGTCTTGCCGTCTTTTCTTTGCAAACTGTTGCTACCAGCGCTGCTGTCTCCAAGTTAACAATGACACTAAAGCAAACCCCTGGTGGTGCTGAACCAATCGTGACTTTGTATGGCTCCTTGAAGCCTGCTAAATCTGGAGTCAAAGTTTCGGTACAGATTCAACTAAATGGAAAATGGCAAGATACTCGTTTTACAACCAAGACTGCCAAGGTCGGAACCTGGCAAGTGATCGCTGTTGCAACCGCGCTTGATGCCAAAGTTAAATACCGCGCCAAGGCAAAAGTTGGCAGTAAATACATTTACTCAAACATTCGCGAAATTACCGTTCGAGCAATAGCCGAAATTTCAAGCGCTTCTTCGGTTGTAATGGTGGATCAACTTGGACCTGGTGGTCGTATACACGGTGCTGATGTCAGTAGATGGCAGCATCCCAACGATGCTCCTATTGATTTCACAAAGATGCACACCGCCGGAATGAGATTTGTAATGATTAAGGCATCCGATACCCGAGACGATGCCGATGCCTTAGCTTTGAAATATGTGGTCATGGATCGCTCTGCCGCACAAGCAGCTGGTTTATATACGGGTTTCTATCACTATGCAGTATTGCCAAATGTTAAGACTGATGACCAAATAATGATTGATGCACAAACACAAGCCCAGAAAGTGGTTTGGAGAATTGGTGCCCTGGGTGGATTTAATGAACGCGATCTACCTTACGCTCTGGATCTAGAAAATAACTGTGTCGCGGCATCTGGCAAAACATGCACACGTTATTTGCCAAAGGCTCAAATAACTTTATGGGCAAAAACTTTCCTAAAGCTCGTTAAAGAAAAAACTGGGCGCACTCCAATTATTTACTCTTATCCAAGTTTTCTTGAGGGTGCTATGGTTCGTGATGAGGAACTACGGCAATATCCGCTTTGGCTGGCCCAATATGCAATCGATCCAGCAGATCCAATTGCTCAGCCAGGTTTAAAGGAGGGTGGTTGTTATGTCCATTCTTGGACAACTTCTAATTGTTCATCACAATGGATTATTTGGCAGTACTCATCATGTGGAATCGCTCCAAAGTATGGCGTTCCAGGTTCTCGTTTAGACCTCAATATTTTTCGTGGAACCCCATCTTCATTTCTTGATTTAATTAAGGGAGTTTGGGTTCCAGAAGTTGCAGATCAGATGCCGATGCAAGAGCCAAGCTCGTTGACATATAAAAGTATAAAATTTTCAACTGCAGATAAACCAGTGTCGTTGGAAGTAGATGTAATCCGCCCAGATGGTAGACCTGTCGTAACGGGCACAGTTCGCTTTTACGTAAACTCTTTAACTCCGATAAATCCAAAACCTGTACAAACTGTTGTTCGCTCAACTAGTGGATCATGGAAGCTAAGCATTAAGGGAATTCCTGCAGGTTTATGGGCTGGCCAAATTGGATTCATTGACGCTACAGGAACTCACGCAGATAGCAAGGCGCCAATTGAATTTGCGATCGGTGAGGCAATGCAGGAATCACCGGCGCCAAATCCAAAACCTTCTGCCACGGCAACTAAGAAGGCAACGACAGTTGGCTGCCGAAATCAAATAAAGAACTAAGTAATTTCGGGTAATAACCCTTAGAGTTGCCCATTATGAGCCAGAGCAAGAAGTTAAGCGCCGGTGTAATTCGCAGCGACTTATTGATGGCAGATGGCCGCACAATCCGCTATTACGATTCGCAAGGGCAAGCCCGCAACGCCGCAGATCAACGCCCGAAAGAAGTGCAACCCGGAATCGGTGAATTGCGCCTTGATCCTTTGGTTAATGAATGGGTTGTCATGGCCGCGCACCGTCAAGGTCGCGCATTCTTGCCACCGAAAGAACTCTGTCCGCTCTGTCCAACAAGTGGTGAACTATTAACCGAAATTCCTGATTCTAATTACGAAGTCGTAGTCTTTGATAACCGATCACCATCTCTGCGCAAACCAGAAAGCGACTGGGCGGCGCCAGATATGGTCGGCGCTGAAACTGATGCGGGAACGGCCGCGGGTAAATGTGAAGTAATTTGTTTTACTGATAATCACGGTGGATCTTTTGGTGAATTAACTCCGCAGCGTGTTCGCGTACTGCTGGAAGCATGGTCTGATCGAGTTCGCGAACTAGCGCTTGAACCATACATCCATCACATCGCGCCATTTGAAAATCGTGGCGAAGAAGTTGGCGTAACGTTATTTCACCCGCATGGTCAGATATACGCGTACTCATATCTGCCACCGCGCGTTCAGAAAATGTTAGCCGTCGCTAAATTACATTTTGAAAAAACAGGTCGCATCCTATTCGATGATGTGGTTGCCCGCGAATTAAAAGATGAAGATCGCATCGTTGCTAAGAACAAACATTGGATAGCTTTTGTTCCATACGCTGCTCGCTATCCATTTGAAATTCACGTAGCACCTCTTAAACCAGTTGCGGATTTAGCAGGACTCTCCCCCGAACAATCTGATGCCTTCCCCGAAATCGCTTTGGAAGTTATGCGAAGACTCGATGGTGTATTCGGAATTGCGATGGCCTACATTGCAACTTGGCACCAAGCGCCTGTACGTGAAGGTCGTGATTTACTGCGTCTGCATTGGCAGATAACCAGCGTTCGTCGCGCACCTGGCAAGTTAAAGTACCTCGCCGGCAGCGAATCTGCTATGGGTGCTTTTATCATGGATCTAAAGCCAGAACAGTCTGCGGGTCAATTGCGGGATGTAGTTCTTTAAAATAATGTCGCTAGCAAATACTTTTACCGCCATATTTTCAGGTAATCCCGAAATAGTTTGCGAAGCACCTGGGCGTGTAAATCTGATTGGAGAACATGTTGATTATTGCGATGGTTTTGTCATGCCCTTTGCAATTAGTGACCGTACCTATGCCGCAATAAAACGACGCCCTGATAGAAAAATTCGCATCTCATCTATGCAGCAACCTTATGAAATCTTTGAAACTTCTCTTGATGATCTGCAGCCAAGTGGCGAAGGTAACTGGGAGCGATATATCTGCGGTGTTATCTGGGCTTTCGGTGAACACATCACCAACGGCTTGGAGATTCTTGTAGATGGCCATGTCGCACTTGGGGCTGGACTGTCATCTTCTGCGGCGCTGGAATGTTCGGTGGCCTTTGGACTTGATCAATTATTTGAAACAGGCTTTTCACTTGCGCAATTGGCAAAGTTGGCTCAGCGTGCTGAAAATGATTTTGTCGGAATGCCATGTGGGATCATGGATCAATCGGTATCACTAATGGCGCAAGCTGGCAATGCACTATTGCTTGATTGCCGCGATTTAAGCACAGAACAGATTCCACTTGATTTAGCCAGCGCAGGGCTAGAACTATTAATAATTGATACTCAAGTACATCATGCGTTGGTTGATGGTGGCTATGCCGAAAGACGTGCATCGTGCGAATCGGCTGCATCCAAGTTAGGGATAAAAGCTCTACGTGATTGCTCATTAGCCCAGCTGGAAGACTCTCGTAATAAATTAACCGAACTTGAATACATGCGCGCAGAACATGTTGTTAAGGATATAAATCGAGTTCATGAATGTGTAGATCGTTTAAAGAATAATGATTTCGTTGCAGTTGGAGATATTTTGACTAAGTCACATGCTTCACTGCGTGATTTATTTGAGATTTCATGCCCAGAGTTAAATTTGGCCGTGGATACCGCACTTGAAAATACCTCACTCGGTGGGCGAATGATTGGCGGTGGATTTGGTGGAAGTGCTATTGCTCTATTTAAGGTTGCAGATATTGATCAAGCCAAGCGTGCGATCGCTGCAGCATTTAAAGGAGCGGGCTTTACTGAACCAAGGTTCTTTACTTCACTGCCAAGTTCGGGAGCAAAAGTTACAATTTAATCTAGAGGTGTTGCGGAAATAACTTCTACGCCACCAATTGAACCAAGCACATCAACTAAGTCAGATGGATCAGTACCTGGCACGGCAACTGTTACTTCATCAAAACCGCGGCCATCTTCAGATTTGAGAACGACTAGTTCGCGAATATCGGCACCGGCTGCGCCAATGGCAGAAGCCAATAGGCCCAATGACCCTGGACGATCGGGCAAAGATATATGTAATTTAAATAACGCCATGGGTATAACGCTACCCCATCACTTGTTACAGATCTATTTCCGCACAATAAATGCGCGTTAATTAAACCGCTGGAGCTGTTCCTAATGTGACCTTGTAGGTCTTGCTTGAGCCATCAGGCAAAGTCATGACAACGGTGATAACCGAGCCAGGTGCGTAAGAGCGAATCTTGACGATTGCAGCATCACGATTTGAGATCTTTACGCCATCGATTGATTTAATAATTGAACCAACGACCACTCCAGCTTTTTCGGCGCCTTCACCTGCAGTTAACTGAATAATCTTTGCTTGAGTATCAGCATTTATATCATCGAAGACAACGCCCATGACTGGTCGAGTTGATTTTCCAGTTGCGATAATTTCATCAATTACGCGCTTTGCTTCATTGATTGGAATTGCAAAGCCAAGTCCAATGCTCCCGCTGGTGCCACCAGAAGTTAGCGTCGCAATAGCCGAGTTAACTCCGATGATTCGACCTTGCGCATCTACAAGTGCGCCGCCTGAATTGCCCGGATTAATCGCCGCATCTGTTTGAATTGCATTTACATACGATGTCGAATCAGTTGTGCCTGCAGTAACTGGACGATTTAGCGCAGAAATAATTCCTTGTGTAACAGTATTAGCAAGTCCCAGAGGGGAGCCAATTGCAAGAACCTCATCGCCTACGCTTACCTTTGAGGAATCACCAAGTGTAATCGCCGGCAAATTACCTTTCTTAACCAAAAGGACAGCCACGTCATACAAGCGATCTCGACCCACAATAGTTGCGGCAATCTCTGAACCATCAGCAAATTCCACCGTAATGATTCCAGATGTTAGGGCACTTTCAATCACATGGTTATTGGTGATGATGTAACTAGAAGTTGCGTTGGTTTTGTAGATAGAACCTGAACCAGTTCCGCCACCAGTGATAGTTTTGACTGAAATTGAAACGACCGATGGAGTAACCAGAGCCGAGATTGATTTAGCATTTATTGAGTTACTGCCAATTTCAATTGCCGTCTTAGTCGCTGGGCATGTTCCAGTCTTGGCCAAAGTCAGCGCCTGCGTACGGTTATCGGCGCAAACAATAACGCTGCTAACTATTGAATTATTTGCCGCAGTGGCAACTCCACCAGCAATAAATGTTCCAGCAAAAAATGCAGCGGTAACTTTCATTGGTGTGCCTTTAAATTTCATGGTCTGATCATGCCTTTGTTTATTTAGGGTTTTCTGTGAGCTACTTGATAAGTTTATTAGGCTTCTACGATCCAGGCACCTTCTGCGGCTACCTTGATCTTTGGCAGCGCAGCATTTGTCGGGCCGGTTACTACTTTTGCCTCGTTGAAGGGGTCAAAGACTGCTCCATGGCAGGGACACTGTAAATTCTTTGCCGCCGAATTAAACTGCACTGTACATCCTTGATGGGTGCACACCGCCGAATAAGCGAAGATGCTGTTTTTGGTTCGAAATAGAACTGCAGGGGTTCCGGCTTTTGAAACAAAGTTATGGGTTTGGCCAACTTTAAGCGCAGCGCCTTTAATAATATTTTTTGGACCCGATGACGCGCCAGGCACTGATTTAGAAAAGATTCTGCCAAGGCCGGCGCCAGCAATTGCAATCGCTGCAACGGTTGATACGCGAATGAAACCGCGGCGATCTAATGACACTTTACTTCGGCCCCGCGAACCGTAAAGGAATAAGAAATAGCTCAACCATAAAATTGTGTATGCCGAATTACTGGCCAAGAAATAAGGTTTTACATTCCAAGTGCTAGCCAGCCAGAGAGTTAACGACATCGCAAAGCCACCAAAGGCAGCCCATGTTGGCACGATCCAAAGTAACGTGGCTATACCAATTGCGAATTCGGCGAGCATGATAAATATGCCAATTTGAGTTGCGTTTTCTAACAATTTATTAAAGATAAATCCAATAGGGGAATTAACTGAAAATGCTGAAAGTTGGGTTCCGATAAATGTAGAAGAACCTGCTTTAAGAAATCCCGGATCACTAGCCTTATCAAAGCCCGCGTAAATCCAAGTCACACCAAGCCAGATGCGCATGACGCGCAGCGGCAAAAGTTGATTGCGCCAGGATTGCTTGAGGTTCATAGGTTAAATTTAGACCTTTGTACTAGAAATTGCCTTCTGGCTGCCCCACCTGGCCTCGATCCAGGGACATCCGAATTAACAGTTCGGCGCTCTACCAACTGAGCTATGGGGCAAAGATTTCAAACGGGTCGTGCAGTCGCACACTCTAGCGCACGAGGTGCAGTGGGTCTAAATCGAGCGAAGTGCCAGGTCGTGTAGCCCGCGGCGCTTGGTTTCGAGGGCAACTAGGCCAGCAAATGCTGCGTTGTATTCCTGCTCATTTTCAACTGGATTTAACCGTTGCAGTGAGGATTTCAATTCGGCAATTGCGCGCGAAATTGCAACCTCGCGCAACCTTGCCACAATACTTTCCACGTAATGACCAGTGATTTCACCATCTGCGCGAATTGGTTCAACATTTAATTCGGTAAATAGCGATTGCATATTTTCATCAATGACATGCGAAATCTCGATTGAACTCTGTTCGGGACGCCCACCAATTACGGCAGATAACTGGCTATAGGACGGATGCGTAAACGCGTTTGCTTCGATCTCTGCCCAATTCGAGATCAAAGCGGGCATTTGTAAGCGTGCTTTTAGCACTTCTCGCTCCAAAATCAATCGTGGCTCTTGTGGATTAGGACGCCATTGCACATTAGAAAGTGATTCTTCAACTGCTGTGGAGTTATTTGTTTGTGGTTGCTTCTTAAGGCCTTGATTAACCGCAGCGGTTACCAATTCCACTTCTATGCCAAGCCAACCAGCTAGCAGTCTGGAATATTCGGGGCGTAAAGATTTATCACGAATTTGTGCGACTAGTGGCGCAGTTGCATTAAGGGCGTTAACTCGACCTTCAGCGCTATCTAACTTATGAAGTTTAATTTCGGTGCGAATTGCAAATTCAAAGAGTGGAACGCGCTTTGCAATTAAATCTCGCAGCGCAAGATCACCTTTCTGCTGACGCAGATCGCAAGGATCTAGCCCATCTGGTTCGACTGCCACAAATGTTTGGGTAACAAATTTCTGGTCTTCACTAAATGCGCGCAGAGCAGCTTTCTGTCCGGCTGCATCGCCATCAAAGGTAAAGATAACTTCACCACGGAAAGCATCATCATCCATCAATAACCTGCGAATAATTCGGATGTGGTCTGCGCCAAATGCGGTTCCGCAAGTTGCGACTGCAGTTGTTATTCCTGCTAATTGCGCTGCCATTACATCTGTATAGCCCTCAACAATTACAACTTGGCGCTTTTTTGCGATCTCTTTCTTGGCCATATCAAGGCCGTATAAAACCTGACTCTTCTTATAAATTGGAGTCTCAGATGTATTTAAATACTTTGGACCTTGATCCTCTTCATCGCTAGCAAGTTTGCGGGCACCGAAACCAACGACATCACCTGAAATATCTCGAATTGGCCAAGTAAGACGGTTACGGAACTTATCGATTGGACCACGTTGGCCCATCTTGGAAAGCCCAGCGGTCTCTAACTCATCAATTGTGTAACCTTCGGCGCGTAAATATTTGGTAAGGCCATCCCATTCATCTGGGGCATAACCAACTCCAAAGGTTTCGCAAGCGCTCTTATCGAATCCGCGTTTGGTCATTAACTCTCGGGCGTGCGCCGCACTTGGCGATGTATTTAACTGATCCTGATAAAACTTGGCGGCAAGAGCATTTGCCGCAATCAGACGTGAGCGGTTTCCGGCAGGTGCGGGCGTGAAATTTCCTTCTTCATACCGCAATTGATAACCGAGGCGATCAGCTAAACGCTCAATAGTTTCAGTAAAACTCAAGTGATCCATCTTCATTACAAATGAAATTACATCTCCACTTGTCTGACACCCAAAGCAATGAAAGAAACCTTTACTTGGGGTTACGTGAAATGAAGGCGACTTTTCATCGTGGAAAGGACATAGACCTTTCTTCTGGCCCCCACCAGCTGATTTAAGTTGAACATAATCAGCGACAACTTCATCTATAGGAGAGCGTTCTCGGATGTAGGTGACATCCTCTTCTTTAATACGGCCACCGCTCATAGGCCCATGTTATCTGAGCGCACTGAGACGAGCATGTAGGGCATATGCGCCTGGATCGGTCAGGCTGGCGATCTGATCGATCACGATACGCATCCGCTCAGCCTCATTTGTGGCCATCTGCCAATCTTTAGCAAAGATCGAATCCAAGTTTGTCGCGGCATACTTATGCAACATCTCAACCAACTCTTTAATAACAATTTGCTGTGCGGCATAACGTTCTTGTGATGCGGCCGCGTTGATTAAGTAATGGCCAGCGATCGCTTTGAGAAAGTCCACTTCGACTTTTTGTTCGCGTGGAATAACTAAATCAGCGGTGTAACGCAGTAGTGGTCCATCGCCATGAACCTTACGAGTTTCTAGCTCTGCAGCCAAAACAAATCGCCCAATGAATTGCGAAGTGGAATCTTTCAGCCGCGCCAATGAGCGGTGTGATCCATCGTAATAACGAGGCCAGCAAGAAAGTTCTTGCAGGCGTTCTAAAGCTGCAGCAGCCTCTTCCTTCGTTGCCGTTGATCCATAACCAGATTGCATTTCAGTGTGCAAAATATCAAAATCGCGTTCAAAGTTTTTTACTTTAATTTGGCCAACAAAGATGGCATCTTCTAAATCATGAACAGAATACGCACAATCATCTGACCAATCCATGATCTGCGCTTCGATGCATTTGCGATCATCCGGCGCACCTTGGCGCGTCCAATTAAAGATTTCTACATCATCGTCATAGACGCCAAATTTGCGCGGATTAATTGCACGTGGCCATGGATATTTTGTACCAGCATCTAACGACGCTTTAGTTAAATTAAGGCCAACAGATTTTCCATCTTGATCAACTGTCTTGGCTTCAATACGGGTAAGCAGACGAAAACTTTGGGCATTTCCTTCAAAGCCACCAAAATCTTTTGCAACTTCGGCGAGTGCTTCTTCGCCATTGTGGCCAAATGGTGGATGGCCTAAATCGTGAGAGAGGCAAGCAGTTTCCATTAAATCTGGATCGGCCCCAAGTGATTCGCCAAGTTCGCGACCAATTTGGGCGCACTCAAGTGAATGTGAAAGTCTGGTACGTTGAAAATCATTTTCCCAAGGAACTGCAACTTGGGTCTTTGCAGCTAAACGGCGCAAGGCGGCGGAATGAATAACCCGGGCGCGATCGCGCATAAATTCGGTGCGGCCAGCGCGTTTTGCAGGCTCAAAGAGAAAGCGCTCTTGATCGGCTGCACTGTAATTTTTTGCCGTGCTCATAGCCCTACCCTAAATGATCGCTGATATGGATGCCGCGCCTGCCAAGGCTCACATATGCCAGATATGCGCCGGCTTCGCGTATCAAATAGCGTTTTCCAGAATTGGCCAGTGCATTTGGTCCTGATTTAACAGGTGAGCAGCTTGCAACTGCTCCTAAATCATTTGCCATAGTCATCGCACGTCGACAATGAAATGGATCAGTCACAATAATTACATCTTTCATTTCTTTTATCTTCATAAACTTTACATAATTTTGCGTTGATACCCAAGTATCACGTCCGACTTCTAGCGCCGTAACTTTCTTTGGCTTTATTCCATTGGTGCTAAGCCAATATTTTCCTGATGCCGCCTCAGTGGTCTGATCACCCGGAGCCCCTGCTCCGACAGTAATGATGTGCGGCGCCAAACCTAAGCCATAAATTCGTTTTGCTTCCTTCAGTCGTGCTTCTAAAACTTCACCAGGGCGTCCATTTAATTGCGCAGCACCCAAGACAACTATGACATCACCTTTGCGAGTTAAGGTGTTATTTGCGGCCTGCCATGTAACACCGAGTGCGTATAAAGGAACTGCGATAACAATCAATAAAATGGCAGCAATTACTCGACGTATAACTTTAAAGAAAATCATCCGCCTGAAATCGCATCTTCTAGTTCGACAGATACATCCTCATTTGGATCAAGTAACCAACCATCTGGCAAAGTTGGCGGGCGACCATGACTTACGCGACCGCGTGGTTTCTCTGCAATATCAACTGGATATGGCTGATCAATTAATTGATCCAATAATTGGCGCAGTTCGGCCAATGAAGAATGCATCCCAAATTGGCGACGTAGTTCACTTGGCACCCTGAAACCTTTTAAATACCAGGCCATATGTTTGCGCAAATCGCGACAACCGCGATCTTCTGATTCAAAGTAATCAACAATTAGCTCGGCATGACGGAACATAACTTCACGCACTTCATGCAGAGTTGGCAACACTTTTTTATTGCCTCCAGCAAAAGCCTCAACTAAATCAGCGAATAACCAAGGGCGCCCTAAACATCCGCGTCCAACCACAACGCCAGCACAACCTGTCTCTTTCATCATCGCCAAACCATCGCCACCAGACCAGATATCGCCATTGCCAAGTACTGGCGTTCCGGTTGGCTTTAAATGTTCTACTAATCGAGCGATAGATGACCAATCTGCCTTGCCTTCATACATCTGTTCAGCAGTGCGGGCATGCAGTGCAACCCAAGCAACTCCACTATCTGATGCAGACTTTGCAGCTTC